>JBFKGB010000406.1:0-3301 GCA_041633535.1 Euzebya sp.
AGGTGGACCATCATCGACCCGAAGTAGCTGACGTCGGTCATCACCTCCTCGGCCCGGTCCAGCACCATGCCCTTGTGGGCCCGGGCCTGCACGTAGGCCTCGGCGTAGCGCGTCCGGTCTGGGCTGCTGGCGGGGTCGATGACGGGGATGTCGGAGATGTCGACGCCCACGACCGAGGCGCGACGGGCGACCGCCGCGGTGTCGCCCAGAAGGGTCAGGTCCACGACCTGACGGCGGTGCAGCAGCGAGGCGGCCTGCAGGATGCGGTCGTCGGTCCCCTCCGGCAGGACGATGTGCTTGCGGTCGGCCCGGGCGCGCTCGATCAGGTCGTACTCGAACATCAGGGGCGTCACCCGGCCGGACCGGGTCACCTCGATGCGGTCCAGCAGCGCGTCGGTGTCGACGTGCTGCTCGAACAGCCCCAGCGCGGTGGCGATCTTGCGCGCCGAGCCCGCCGAGATGACCGGCTGGACCGCGGCGACGGACTGGGCGGTCGCGTAGGTGTCGGCGTCGGTGGCGAAGATCGGTGTGGGGATGCCGCCCAGCCCCTCGATCAGCCGCAGGACCTGTGGCGAGGGACGGAGCCCGCCGGACAGCAGGATGCCGGCCGCGTCGGGGAACGTGTCGGACAGCCGGCTGGCGAGCACCCCGACCAGCACGTCGTCGCGGTCCCCCGGGGTGATGACCAGCTCGCCGTCGGTGATGCGGTCCAGCATGTTGGGCAGGGTCATCGCCGCGACCTTGAACGAGCGCACCTCGGCGTCCAGGTCCCCTCGGCCACGGTGGACCTCGACGGCACCCAACGACTGCACGACCTCGGCCAGCGTCGGCATCGACAGCCGCTGGTCCTCGGGGATCACGGCGGTCAGGACCGCGAGCTCCTCGTCGTCCAGCAGCTTGCGGATCACCTCCAGCTGGTCCGGGTCGACCCGGTTGGCGACGATCGCGACGGTCGTGACGCCCTCGCCGACCAGGGCCTCCTCGGCCACGTGGACGGACTCCGCCACGTCGGCGGGGGACTGGCCGTTGCCGTTGACCAGCGCGATCACCGACGCACCCAGGTGGTTGGCGAGACGTGCGTTGAAGTCGAACTCCAGGGCCGACCGTGACCCGGTCTGCTCGGTCCCCTCGACCAGGACGAACCCGCACCGCTCGGCCAGGTCCCGGTAGGCCCCGATGACGCCCTTGAACACCTCGTCCTGCTTGCCCTGGGCCAGCAGCGCGTCGACCTCGGCGTCGGTCCAGGCGTAGCCGGCGCGGTCCCCCAGCTGGTAGCGGTCACGCATCAGTGCGACGCGGGCGTCGTCGGCGTCGGGCACGACGGGACGGAAGTAGCCGATGTCGTCGACGCGGCGGCTGACCAGCTCGAGGAGGCCCAGGGCGACCAGCGACTTGCCGGACCGCGGCTGCACGGCAGCCAGGTACAGGACGGTGGGGGAGGGGGCTGACATGGGACGATCCTTCCCGCTGGGCGGGGTGGCAGTCCAGTGCCGCCGTCGGCAGGGCATCATCGGTCGCATGGCGCAGACCACGTACGACCTGTTCGAGGGGGCGATCACCGCCGCAGCGTTCGCCAGCGGCGACGCGGTGGTGGTGGGTGCGTGGGCGCGCTCACCCCTGGGGGGCTTCGTGGACGTCATGTGGCGCCGACCCGACGGGACCCGGGTGCTGCTGGCACCCACCGCGACGGTGGCCGACTACGTCGCGGGGCTCTACACCTTCGACGAGGTGCAGGTCGTCCGCATCAGGGGAGGGGTGAGGGGGGCGGTCGTCGCGGTCCAGGCCGGACCGCTGCAGCTGCACGCCGAGCTGGCCGCACGGGACTGGCGGTCGTGGCTGTTCGCGCTGCGCCCGCGGGTGCTGCGCCGCTCGCCCCGGTGGATCGCCGTGGAGGACCGGCTGGCGCGGCCGTTCGTGGGTGCCCTGCTGGGCGGCGGGCGGGGGGTGCGGGCGACCGGGATCGCGCCGGGTGGGCAGCGCGAGCACTACGGTGCCGACGACTGGCGGCGCGTGGCCTCGGCCACCCTCACCGTCGACGGCGAGGACGCCGGTCCGATGCGGGACATGCCCGCCGACCTGGGCGTCGGCCTGAGCGCCTTCCCGACCGTCCCCGCATCGGTCCGGGTCGGTACCCTCATCCAGCCCTCGCCCTGACCAGGGCTGTCCCGAGGAGGTCACAGATGCAGCAGCGCGCGATGGTCGACGGGGTCATGACCGGGCTGGAGGAGGCCCGTCTGGGGATCCTGGACGCCGGGGTCGCACGTGGCGATGGCGGGTTCGAGACGGCTGGGGTGTGGGACGGCCGGGTCTTCCGTCTGCCCGACCACCTGCTGCGGCTCGACGCCTCGCTGGCCGCGCTGGCGCTGCCCGCCGCGCCCCGTGACCTGCTGGCGGAGGAGGCGGCGGCCCTGCTGGAGGGGTGGGAGGGCGACGGCGCCCTGCGTGTGTACGTCACGGCCTCTGGCACCAGGATCCTGACGCTGTCGGTCCTTCCCGACCGGCCCGACCCCCGGGTGCTCGTCCCGCGGCCCGCCCCGTGGATCCAGCCGGCGGCTGCCTACGAGCCGGCCGGCGCCAAGAGCATGTCCTACGGCCCCAACATGGCCGCGACACGGTGGGCCGTCCGGGCGGGCGGTGACGACGCGCTGCTGTGCAGCGTCCCGGGCGGGCTGGTCCTGGAGGGGCCGACCTTCGGCGTGCTGCTGGTCGTCGACGGTGTCGTCCACGCCCCTGACGTCGAGCTCGGCATCATCGACTCGATCAGCCGCCGGACGGTCCTGGAGGTCGCGGCCAGGGCGGGGATCGGGGTCAGGCAGGGGCGCTGGCCCCTGGAGCTGGTGGCCGAGGCGGACGAGGTCGTCGTGATGTCCTCGCTGCGGGCCGCCACAGCGGTCCGCAGGGTGGGTCGCTGGACCCTGCCCGAGGCCCACCCGGTCACCGATGCGCTGGACGCGGGGCGGTGGGCACGCCGGCGGGGGTGAGGGGGCCAGCCCTCGGGGGTGCGCAGGACGGCCTGTTCCGGTTTACTGGGCGTCATGTGCGGGGCCAGCGGTGCCACGCGCCCTGTGCGCGTTAGCCTTCGGGCTCGACGCACCCGTTGCATCCACTTCAACCCGACGCACACCGTTCGATCCGAGGAGCCCTCGTGAGCCAGGCAGACGCACCAGCAGCTGATTGGTATCCGGACCCGTCCGGACGCTTCCAGTTCCGGTACTGGGACGGCGCGGCGTGGACCGGTCACGTCTCGACCGACGGCAAGACCGACTGGGACCCGCCTGCGGAGGGCGACGGTGGTCAGGAG
>JBFKGB010000407.1:0-3298 GCA_041633535.1 Euzebya sp.
CCCCCGGCTGGTCGCGGCACGACCAGGACCTGCGCGTCCCCGTCGCGCTGTACCTGTGGACCTGGGGCGGCAGCACCCTGGCGCACCTGGCGTTCTTCGGGCTGCCCCGCTCGGGGGTGTACGGGGCGCTTGGCATGGGGCTGTTCGTCGCGCTGCTGGGTCGAGTCGTGCTGCGTGATGCCGCCGCTGACCGGGACCACCTCCCGGTCAGGACCGGGGGCGCGACGCTGTGAGCCGGACGGGCCACCCGCTCGTCGAGCGGGGCGTCGCCGTGGCCGCGGTGGGTGCCGCGGCCCTGTCGGCGCACGCGGTGCTGAACTGGCGGCTGCTGCGCAAGCCGCCGACGACACCCACGGATGAGGCGCTGCGCCCGTCCGTGTCGGTCCTCATCCCGGCGCGCAACGAGGCCGACCGTCTGGGTCCGACCCTGGAGTCGGTGCTGCAGCAGCAGGGGGTGGACCTGGAGGTCCTGGTCCTGGACGACGGCTCGACCGACGACACCGCGGTGCTGGCCCGGGGGCTGGCCGACGGCGACCGTCGCTTCAGGCTGCTGACCGGCGCACCGCTGCCCGCCGGGTGGCTGGGCAAGCCCCATGCCTGTCACCAGCTGGGCCAGGCGGCGCGTGGCGAGGTCCTGGTGTTCCTGGACGCCGACGTGGTGCTGCAGCCCGACGCCCTGGCCACCGCCGTCGACATGCTGCACCAGGGTGGCATGGACCTGCTGAGCCCCTACCCGCGGCAGGAGGTGCACGGGGTCGCCGAGCGGCTGGTCCAGCCCCTGCTGCAGTGGTCGTGGCTCACGTTCCTGCCCCTCCGTCTGGCCGAGCGCACCACCGCGGAGTCGATGACCGCCGGCAACGGGCAGCTGATCGTCTGCCGGGCCGACAGCTACCGGGCCGCTGGGGGGCATGCCGCCGTCCGCGACCAGGTGATCGAGGACGTGGCGCTGGCCCGCGCGTTCAAGCGCGCCGGGCTGATGGTCGGGATGGCGGACGGCACGACGCTGGCCACCTGCCGGATGTACGACGGCTGGGCACAGCTGCGCGAGGGCTACACCAAGTCGCTGTGGGACGCCTTCGGCAGCCGGTCCGGCGCAGCGGTGACCATGGCGATGCTGGCGCTGCTGTACGTCCTCCCTCCCCTGGCCCTGCTGGTGGGTGCGGTGCTGCGACGCCGGGGTCTGGTCGTCGCCGGTGGCGCCGGGTACGTCGCGGCGACGGGCGGCCGGGCGTTCACCGCGTGGCGCACGGGTGGACGGGTCCTGGACGCGCCGTCCCATCCGGCGTCGGTGCTGGTGCTGGCGTGGCTGACCCGCGAGTCCTGGCGACGGCGGTCCCTGGGCGCGCTGTCCTGGAAGGGGCGTCCGGTCACGTGAGCCGGACCGACCGCGACGTCATCGTCATCGGCGCCGGCGTCGGTGGTCTGGCCTGCGCTGCCCGCCTGGCCGCCGCCGGGCACGCCGTGACGGTGGTCGAGCAGGCCGACGTGGTGGGCGGGAAGCTGGGGGTCCTGGTCCGCGACGGCTACCGGTTCGACACGGGCCCGTCGCTGGTGACGCTGCCGTGGACGCTGGCCGACACCCTGCAGGCCACGGGCGTGGCGGTCGAGGACGTGCTGTCCCTGACCCCCCTGGACCCGATCGCCCGATACCGGTTCGCCGACGGGACATGGCTGGACGCCCACCGTGAGGAGGAGGCCTTCCTCGCGGCGCTCGAGCAGACCTTCGGCGTCGGGTCGGGCGTGCAGTGGGCCGCGCTGATGGACCGCGCACGCCGGGTGTGGGACGCCTCGTCAGGACCGGTGCTGCAGCAGGCGCTGCGTCCACGGGACCTGCTGCCGCTGGCCGCAGACCCCCGGGACCTGGTGGCCGTGGCGCCGCACCGGTCGCTGCGGTCGCTGGGCCGGGAGTACCTCAGCGACCCACGGCTGCGGATGCTGCTGGACCGCTACGCCACCTACTCCGGGTCCGACCCGCGGCGTGCACCGGCGGCCCTGGTCACGGTGCCGTGGGCCGAGCGGCACTTCGGCGGCTGGTACGTCGAGGGTGGCCTGCGCCGCATCGCCGAGGTCCTCACCGACCGGGTCGAGGCGCACGGCGGCCAGGTCCTGACCGGCACCGCCGTGTCGGGCGTGGACGTGACCGAGGGGCGGGTGACGGGGGTGCGGCTGGACGACGGCAGGCGGCTGCACGCCAGGACCGTCGTGGCCAACGCCGACGCCGAGCAGGTCGCGTCACGGCTGCTGCCCCGCGGGTCGGGCGGGGCGCTGCGCCGTCGGCTGCGGGTGGCGCCACGGTCGCTGGGGGGCTGGGTGATGCTGCTGGGGGTGGACACCGCGCGGCTGACCGGCCGCGCGGCGGACATGGCCAGCCACACCGTGTTGTTCCCCGCCGACTACGACGCGGAGTTCGACGCGCTGTTCCGCCGGCCGTCCGCCTACGTCGAGGACCCGACCGTCTACGTGTCGGTCCCCCGCGACCCGACGGTCGCGCCGCCCGGCCACCAGGCCTGGTTCGTGCTGGTCAACGCCCCACGGACCGACCAGGTCGGGGCGCCCCCGCCGGGGTACGGCGACCACGTGCTGCGGCTGATGGCCCAGCGGGGGGTCGACGTGCGGGACGCCGTGACGCTGCGGGTCGAGCGCACACCGGCGGACCTGGAGCGCGACACCATGGCGCCGGGCGGCGCGATCTACGGGACGTCCTCCAACGGCCCGCTCGCAGCCTTCCTGCGCCCCCCGAACGTCACCGGGGTCGAGGGCCTGTACCTGGTGGGCGGGTCCAGCCACCCCGGCGGCGGGCTCCCCTTGGTGCTGCTGTCCGCCGCCATCGTGGCCGACCGGATCGGGCCGACCTGAGCCAGCACCCGTGAGCGCTACGGCGCCAGGGTCGAGCTGTCCCCGCCCAGGGCCAGCAGGTCGCGGCGCACCGCGACCACGACCTGGCCCAGCCCGATCAGGCTGACCACGGCCAGGATGCTGATCGAGACGTTGGCGATGAAGGTGTCGAGGGACAGGAACACCCCGCCCCAGTGCACGGCGATCGAGCAGCAGATCACCCGCAGCGCCCGCTCGCCGATGGTGACGGTGCCGATCTCGCTGCCCCCGGCGTTGCGACCGCGGGCCCGCACGTACTCCAGCATGAAGAACGCCACGCCGGCGGTCAGCACGATCCAGACCTGCCCGCCGACGATCCACACCGCGATCAGGTACAGGACGTCGTTCAGGCGGTCCACGGCGGAGTCCAGCACGTAGCCCCACCGGGTGGTCCGGTCCGTCGCCACCGCCACGGCGCCGTCCA
>JBFKGB010000408.1:0-3267 GCA_041633535.1 Euzebya sp.
ACCGAGATCCGCCGGCGCGACGCGGTCCGGGTCCACGACGGGGTGGCGGTGCTGGACCCCTCGGTGCCCCTCCTGTCACAGGATCTCGACGCCCACGTGGCCGACCGGATGGCCGCGCTGGCGCCGCTCGCACGCCAGGTCGTCACGCTGGTCGCGTTGAGCGACCTGAGTCCGCGCGAGCTCGCCGCGCTGCTGGACACCACCGTGGCGGGTCTCAGCGACGCCATCGAGGCGGCGGTGGTGGACGGGCTGGTGGTCGAGTCCGACCGCTGGCTGCGGCTGCGACACGACCTGCTGCGCGAGACCGTCATCCGTCGGCTGCCTGCGACGGTCGTGTCGGGGCTGCGGGCGGACCTCCTGCGGCTGTTCACCGACCGGGGCGTGGACCTGGACCGGGTCGTCCCGCAGCTGATGGGCGCGGACCCCACCCGGCCGTCGGCCGACGGCAAGGGCCTGGCCGAGGCCGGCCGTGACCTGCTGGGATCCGCGCCCTACGTCGCCGCGATCCTGCTGCGACGGGCGCTGGCAGCCGGCGTCGACACGGCTGCGACGGACCTGGCCTTCGCGCTGATCCTGCTGGGGAGGATCGCCGAGGCGTCCGGCGTCATCGCCGACCTGCAGGGACGTGTCGACCTGCCCGAGCCGGAGCGTGCGCGTGCCGGCCTGGCCAGCGCGCAGCTGGAGTTCCTGCGGGGCGACCTGCGTGCTGCGTCGGTGGCGTTCGAGACGGTGGCCCCGGACCTGGACGACCCATCGCAGCGGGCGCTGGCGCTGGCCGACGCGGCCGTGTCCAGCGTGCTGGCCGGTCAGCTGGACCGCGCCGAGACGCTGTCGCAGCGCACCTGCGTGCCCAGCCCCCGGCCCCACGAGCGTGCGGCGGCGGGCACCGCGCTGATGGTGCGCGGCTGGGCCGCCGCGCTGCGTGGGGACCTGCGTCACGCCACGGCCCTGGCCGAGGCCGGGCACGCGCTGTCCGTCAGCGCACCCGGCGGGGAGGGCATGGCCAACCAGCCCGACTTCCTGCTGGGGCAGGTGCTGGCCTGGGCCGACCGTCCCGCCGAGGCGGCGGCGGTCATCCAGCACGGGATCCAGCGCATCGCCGACCTGGGCATGCACTGGGTCGGGCCGCTGCTGCACGCGGTGCGCGGGGACCTCGACCTGCGCCTGGGCCGGTGGGCCGAGGCGGCCACCGGGATCGAGACGGCGCTGGCCGTCGCGGCGGACCTGGAGGTCGAGCACGGCGTGCCGTGGTGCCTGGTGGTCCGCGCGCGGATGGGGATCGCCCGGGCTGAGGACGTCTCGGACCTGCTGGTCCGGGCCGAGGCCACCGTGGGGCGGCTGGGTGGCCAGGGGGCCGACCTGGTGCTGTGGATGCGCGGCCTGAACCACCTCAGCACGGGACGTCATGGCGACGCGGCGACGGTCCTGGGGTTCCTGTGGGGTCGGCTCGAGGCCGCAGGGATGACCCTGCGCCAGATACAGATCGCCGGTGACCTGATGCGGGCAGCCGTCGTCGCCGACGCCGAGCGTGCCGCCAGCGTGCTGATGTGGCTGGAGACGACATGCCAGCAGCGGCCGTGGCCACGGGCGCAGGCCGCCCTGGCGCACGCGCGGGGACTGCACACCCGCTCGCCGCTGCTGCTGGCCCAGGCGGCCGTGGCACTGGAGGACCTCGACGACCCGGTGGAGGCCGCCCGGGTCTTCGCCGACGCAGCCGCCGCAGGCGGTGTGCCGGTCGTGGACAACAGCGACGTGGCCGAGCGTGCCGACCGGGCGATGGCGCTGCTGGAGCGGGTCGGGGCCCAAGGGTGGCTGCCGCGCACGGCTGCACCGTCGGAGGACCTGCGGGACACCACCGACGACGAGTGGGCCACGCTGACGCCCTCGCAGGCCCGCACCGTCTACCTGGTCGGGCAGGGGCTCAGCAACGCCGAGATCGCGCGGCAGCTGTCGGTCTCGCGCCGCACCGTCGAGTCCCATCTGTACAACGCCTACGCCAAGCTCGGCCTGTCGACCCGGGTGACGCTCAGCCTGGCCGCAGCACGACGGACCGACGACGGCTGGCACCCTGACGTCTGAGGGCGGTCAGCGTTCGGTGCCGGGTCGGTGGACCTGCATCCAGGTGGCCATCGCGATGCCGCTGGCGACGCCGGCGTTGATCGACCGGGTCGACCCCCACTGGGGGATGTGCAGGATCGCCTCGACGGCCTCACGCGCCTGCGGGGACAGGCCCGGGCCCTCCTGACCGAGCACCAGCACACAGCGCTCGGGCGGGGGGTGCTCGAAGATCGACACCGAGCCGGGCAGGTTGTCGACCCCGACGAGCCGCAGGTCCTCCTGCGCAGCCCACGTCGAGAGCGCCGCGATGTCGGGGTGGTGGTGGATCGTCAGGTACCGGTCGGTGACCATGGCCCCCCGACGGTTCCAGCTGCGCCGGCCCACCACGTGCACCGCGGCGGCACCGAAGGCGTTGGCGTTGCGCACCACGGTGCCGATGTTCATGTCGTGCCGCCAGTTCTCCACGGCGACGTGGAAGGGGTTGGCGCTGGCCGCCAGGTCGGCCACGATCGCCTCGTGCCGCCAGTACCGGTAGCGGTCGGCGACGTTGCGGCGGTCCCCGTCACGCAGCAGCAGTGGGTCCAGGCGCGGGTCGTCGGGCCACGGGGTCGGGTGGGGGCCCAGACCGACGTCCGGCTCGGGGTCGGCGCGTCGCATGGCCATGGCCGCACAGTCCCACTCGTCGGCCAGGACCCCCCAGCCGTAGGTGTCGTCGACGCCGACCCCCTCGACGAGCTCGTGCTGCCGGCGACGCATCTCACGCCTGATCCCCAGCGCCTTGGCGACAGCCTGCGCGGCGACGTTGGACCCGGCGGTGCGCATGTGGACCCGGTTCAGGCCCCAGCCGCCGTCGGCCACCGGCAGCAGCGCCGTCGAGACCAGGTGGCGCACGGCCTCGGTCGCCAGCCCCCGCCGGGCGTGTGACGCCGCGACCAGGACGCCGATCTCGGTCGCGGCGACGTCACGGTCGAACCCGGCAAGGCTGATGGCCCCCACCAGCGCGCCGCCGGCCCGGTCGAACAGGCCCCACACGCGGCCCACCGTGGGGTCCACGGACCGGTCCGTCGCCCACCGGGTCAGCGTCGTCCTGCTGTCGTCCTCGGTCAGATGGCTGGTCGCCGCCCACGGCATCCACGGCAGCAACCGGTGTCGCTCGGCGTCGACCAGCCGGTGGTGGTCGGCGGCGTCGGTCGGTTGCAGGACACGCAT
>JBFKGB010000409.1:0-3261 GCA_041633535.1 Euzebya sp.
GCGGCATCGGCCCCGGCCAGGGTGTCGGCCTGTGCCTCCGCCTCGGCCAGCCGACGGACCGCGCGGCGCCGGATCATCACCCCGGCCAGGGCCGACACACGGCTGGTGGGCCGGCGGGGGGCGACCTCCTCCTCGGGTGCGCCAGGCGTCGGCCCGGACACCGGACGGCCGACCGCGGTCCCGCCGCGCAGGGCCCGGACCAGACGTCCGAAGGCCTCGTCGTCCTCGGCGATGTCGGGGGCGACGACCAGCGGCACGTCCAGGTCGGGTGGGGAGGGGTACTTGTGCCCGATGCCGCAGTCGAAGACGACGACCCGTTCGTTGGCTGCGACCCAGCCCTCGTCGGCCAGGACCGCCAGCGCGGCGAAGGCGGTGGCGCTCTCGGGCGACACGTAGCCGCTGCCCCGACGGCCGACCAGCCGCTGGACGGCGTCGATCTCGTCCTCGGGCACCGCGACGGCCGTGCCGTCGGACTGCCGCAGCGCGTCGAGGATCAGCCGGTCACCCACTGCGCTGGGCACCCGCAGCCCCGATGCCCGGGTGGCCGGGTCCTGCCACGGCTCGGCCTCCTCGGCGCCGGTCCGGAAGGCCCGGACGATCGGTGCACAGCCCTCGGCCTGCGCCGCGACCATGCGGGGTCGCGCGGACCCGATCAGGCCCAGCGCCTCCAGCTCGTCGAAGGCCTTCCACATGCCGACCAGGCCGGTCCCGCCCCCTGTCGGGTACACGATCACGTCGGGCACGCCCCAGCCCAGCTGCTCGACGAGCTCCAGGCCCATGGTCTTCTTGCCCTCGACCCGGTAGGGCTCCTTCATCGTCGACACGTCGAAGGCGCCGGTGGCCGCCGCGATCGCCCGCGACACCCGGCCGCAGTCGGAGATGACCCCCTCGACCAGCAGCACCGTGGCGCCGCAGACCTGCGCCTCGACGATGTTGACGGTCGGGGTGTCCGCGGGCATCACGACGGTCACCGGGATCCCCGCGGCCGCACCGTAGGCCGCCAGCGCGCCGCCGGCGTTGCCCGCGGAGGGGGCGATCAGCAGCCGCGCGCCCAGCTCGCGGGCGCGTGACACGGCGGCCGACATCCCGCGTGCCTTGAACGACCCGGTGGGGTTCTGCCCCTCCTGCTTCACCAGCAGCCGGTCGATACCGAGCGCTCCGCCGAGCCTGCGGGCGGGGAGCAGCGGCGTGGCCCCCTCCCCCAGGTGGATCACGTGGGCGGTGTCACGGACGGGCAGCAGCTCACCCCAGCGCCACATACCGGTGCCGGTCCGTCCGGCCAGCGCAGTGGGGGTCAGCGTCCGCGCGACCCGACCCAGGTCGTAGCGGGCCAGCAGCGGAGCGCCGTCGACCGGATCGAGGGTCTGCAGCACGTCGGCGTCGTAGCGGGCGTGCGTGCGGGACCCCTCGAGGAAGGTGAGGCAGGACTCCACATCGGGGACGATACGGTCCTATGGACGAAAAACCGGTCAACGTCCGCATGGACTACGGCAGCGACGGGCTGGTCGAGGAGGACCTGTCCGACGACCCGATCGAGCAGCTCAGACGCTGGATGGCCCATGCCGCCACGACCGACCAGCTGGTCGAGCCGTCGGCCATGACGCTGGCGACGGTTGACGCGGAGGGGGTCCCCGCTGCACGGACGGTGCTGCTGCGTCGGATCAGCGAGGGGCGGCTGCTGTTCTTCACCAGCTACGGCTCGCGGAAGGCGGCTCACCTGGCCGCCGCACCGCGGGCCGCGCTGCTGTTCCGCTGGGCTAACCCGCAGCGCCAGATCGAGGTCAGGGGGTCCGTGGAGCGGGCGACCGAGGCCGAGTCCGACGCCTACTTCTCCTCCCGTCCGCGGGACTCCCAGATCGGTGCGCACGTCTCGCCCCAGTCCCAGCCGATCCCCGACCGCGAGACGCTGGACGCGATGGTCCGCGCGACCGCGACCCGGTTCGCCGACGCCGAGGTGGTGCCGCGGCCGACCACCTGGGGTGGCTACGCGGTGACCCCGACGACGGTGGAGTTCTGGCAGGGCCGGTCCAGCCGGCTGCACGACCGGTTCCTGTACCGCCGCGACGGCGAGAGCTGGACGCGACAGCGGCTGGCGCCGTGACATGCAGGAGCGGTTGACCTGCGGGCGCGGGATGAACAGCCCGGTCTCGTGGCGCCGGGCGCCGCCAACGTGACCCTGGGGTTGCTGGGCACCGCGACCGACATGATCCGCCTGTCCCGCGGGGTGCTGGGCGGCCCGGTCGTGCTGGTGCTGGTCGTGGGGGCCCTGGGTCTGGCGCAGGTCTCGAGCCGCCGGCGCTGACGCCGGCCCCGTCCAGCTTGTGGTACCTCGGCACGTCGTTGACGGTGCGCTGAGTTGGCCCCGCCGACACAGCCGCCCGGGTCGCACCTCACACCGACACGAGCAGTGCGTGGTCGACTGCGACGGCGCACGCACCTCGGTCCAGCCCGCCGCTGCGGGCTGACCAAGCGGCCGCCCGCCACCGGATCCTGCAGCGCCACGGCACCTCAAGCTTCCGTGACCCGGACCGGGCCACCGGCCAGAGCAACGGGATCATCACCGACCGGCCAGCAGTGTGGTACCGCGTGGCTGGGCCATCGAGGTGTCGTTCACGGACCCGGCGGCGAGGACGTTCCGAGCGTGGTCCCAAGCGAGATCTGACATCCCTCGGATACCAGCGCCGATCTGGCATGTCGAAGACGTTCCAGCGCCGCCGTCGTGCGCCAAATGGTCGAAGACGACGGTCCTGGAGCCCGCCACCCCCGCCGTCGTGCGCCAAAGGGTCGAAGACGACGGCCCTGGAGCCCGCCAGCGCCGCCCCGTGCGCCTCCTGGCCGGAGACAGCGGTCCTGGAGCCCGCTACGCCGCCGTCGTGCGCCAGATGGTCGAGGACGGCGGCGCGAGAACACGACGCGCCCGAACGCTGTGTACCTCCGACCTCAGCAGGCCGGACGTCCCCGGAGACGTCTGAGTCCAGCCGATGACATGAGCTCTGCAGGCCCGGTCTGTTGGACGGCCATCCGCCTCAGTCACGTCACCGAAGCGCTCGGTCGATGAGCAGTGATCCGAGATCGCGGCGGCCGTCGATCCGCAGTCCATCCGCGCCCATCGGCTCGCTCGTGCCGCTGACAGCCCAGCCACGTTCAAGGGGCTCTGGAACAGGCCATTTCAACGATGAACCGGCATCAGCCAGGCCCGCAACGCCTGCCCGATCTCATCGGGTGAGTCCTCTTGGATGAAGTGGATGCCAGGAACCGTGA
>JBFKGB010000410.1:0-3253 GCA_041633535.1 Euzebya sp.
CGATGGCCGCGAGCGCCTCGGCGCCCAGACCGGTCAGGGTCTCGGTCAGCGTCTGGGTCGACGACTGTGCTGACTCTTCGGTGCTCAAGGGTTGCGCCTTCGTTCGGGTGAGGGGGACCGGCCGGCGCGCGACCGGCACGCAGCCGGGCGGGCCAGGGGTCGCCGCGGAGGACTAATGGGTGGTCGTGACGCTGCTGCGCAGCGCCTCGAGGTCGATGCCGGACAGCTCCAGCCCGCCCTTGGGGACGGTGAAGGAGAACGCCGAGCCGCTCCCAGCTTGGCTCGTGACCGTCATCTCGCCACCGTGCGCCTCGACGAGGCCCTTCGTGATGTACAGGCCCAGCCCGGTTCCCTGACGCTTCTCCCCCGGTCGGCGGAAGAACTTGGTGAAGATGGCCTTCAGGTTCTCGGGCTCGATCCCCTCACCCTGGTCGGTGACCGTGACGCGGATCAGCTGGTCGTCCTGGGTCGCCGTGATCGCGATGTCGCCGTCGGTGTACTTCACGGCGTTCTCGACCAGGTTGGTCAGGACCTGCTCGAGCCGGTCCGGGTCGGCGTACACCTGGGGCAGGCCGGGCAGGTCGACGGTCAGGACGCGACCGCGTCCGATGCCCGCCTCGACCCGCGTGACGACCCCTGGCACGAGGGTGCCCAGATCGACCATCTGCCGCTTGAGCTGCAGGCGGCCGGCGTCGATGCGCGACACCGCCAGCAGCTCGCCGAGCAGCCGGGTCACACGGTCGGCGTCCTCGTTGACCGTCGCGAGCATCTGCTTCTTCTGCTCGTCGGTGAAACGGTCCCACTTCGCCAGCAGGGTCTTGGTGAAGCCCTTGACGCTGGTCAGCGGGCTGCGCAGCTCGTGGCTGACCGTCGACACCAGGTCGGCGCGTGCGACGTCCCGGCGGCGGCGGGCGTCGACCCGGCGCATGGTCAGCAGCAGCCCACCGGCGTCGGGGCCGCCCTCGACCCGGGCCCCGGTGACGGCGACGGCGCGGGAGACGGCACCGACCTGGAGGGTCAGCTCCTGCTCCGCCAGCCTACGACGCACGGTCGGGTCCCCGCCGAGCGGCGTCGCGCACTCCCACCAGTCCGACCCGTCCTCGGTCCGCAGGCGCAGCACCGACTCGGCCTCGAGGCCGACCAGGGCCGTCAGCCGACGGTCCAGCAGGCGACAGGCCAGCGGGTTGGCGTAGACCAGCTGCCCGTCCGCCCCGACCAGCAGCGCCGGATCACCAAGGAGCTCGAGCCCGACCAGGTGGTCTGGGACGGCGTGGTCTCCGGTCATTGGATCAGGTCACCTGGGAGGCTCGGGAGCGGTCACTGCTGTGCCCGGTGCACCGAGTAGGCCATGACCGCCACCGCGGCGGCAAGGTTCAGGCTCTCGGCATGACCTGAGTGACCAGGCCGGTCCGGACGGGCGATCGGGATGTGGACGGAGACACTACAACCTGCGAGGGCTGCAGCGGAGAGCCCCGACGCCTCGCCGCCGAACACCAGGGCCGTCGGCACCGACAGGTCCACGGAGTCAAGGGGCACCGAGGCGTGCACGTCCGCGGCCAGCAGCTGCAGCCCCGCGCCGGACAGCCGGGCAAGGTCCTCGGCGGGCACGCCGGTCACCAGCGGCAGGTGGAACACCGACCCCGTCGAGGCCCGCACGGCCTTGGGGTTGTACGGGTCGACGCTGCCGCGCAGGAACACGACGCCGTCGGCGCCGGCCGCATCGGCAGTCCGCACGATCGTGCCGGCGTTCCCCGGGTCGCTGACGCCATCGAGGACGACCAGGAACCGCGCGCGCTCCAGCAGCTGGTCCAGGCCCGTCTGGCGTATCGGCGCGATCCCGACGATGCCCTGTGGCGTCACGGTGTCGGCCAGGGTCCGCAGGACCTCCGGCGTGACCGCCCGCACCCGGGCGCCGTTGTCTGCCGCACGGGTCAGCAGGTCCAGGTGCTCCTCGAGCGCCTGGACCGTGACGTACAGCTCGGTCAGCTGGTCAAGGCCCTCGCTGACCGCCTGCGGCCCCTCGACCAGGAACGCCTGGTCGTCGCGGCGACCCTTGCGGGTCGCCAGCCGGGCCGCAGCCCGCACGGCCGGGTTGGCCGTCGAGGTGATCGTCGGTGCGGTGGTGACCGCCTGGGCGGCGGCGGGCATGCCGAGGTCGACCAGGTGGTCGGCCTCGGTCTCATGCGTGGTGGTGCCGTCCATGTCCTCGATCACCCACCGACGCCGCGCTACAGCGCGGCCTTGGCCGCCGTGACGAGGGCGGAGAACGCCTTGGGGTCGTTGACGGCCAGCTCGGCCAGGACCTTGCGGTCGACCTCGATCTCGGCCTGCTTCAGCCCGTGCATGAAGCGGCTGTAGGACATGCCGTCCATGCGGGCCGCGGCGTTGATGCGCTGGATCCACAGCTTGCGGAAGTCACGCTTCTTGGCGCGACGGTCGCGGGTGGCATACCGATCGGCATGCAGCACCGACTCGTTGGCGATGCGGTACCGACGGCTGCGGGCTCCGCGGAAACCCTTGGCCCTTGCGAGGACTGTGCGGCGCTGCTTGCGCCCGTGAACACCGCGCTTGACGCGTGCCATGTCTGTCTCCTACTGGATTCGTTGAGGTGTGGTGTGGGGGGCCTACTGGCCCAGCATCCGCTTGATGGTGCGGCCCTCGTTGGAGGACTCGAGCGCACGGTCGTTGCGCAGGCGCAGCTTGCGCTTCTGCGGCTTGTGCTCCGCGAGGTGGTTGCGGTTCTGGCGACGGTGCATGACCTTGCCGGTCTTGGTGACGCGGAAGCGGTCCTTGGCCCCGGAGTGGGTCTTCTGCTTGGGCATCTGCCTGGCTCCTGTCAAGAGGGGTCTGGTGGTGCAGGTCTGTACAAATGGCAACGGCCGCTGCAGGAGCAGCGGCCGACACGGTGCACGCGCAGCCGGGGGCTGCGTCATCGTGCTGTCATGGACCTGCGGAGGACGGATGCCTGGCAGGTGGGGAAGCCGCTCCCACTTGGTCTGGACCGAACAGAGTAGGCCGCCGACCGGAGGTTGTCCAGATCGGCGGCCGGAGAATGCCTGGCCTGCCAGCGGCCGGAGGGTGCCGGGCCTGCTAGCGGCCGGGGGTCCAGAGCTTGCTGGTCTGCGGTGCCTGCTGTGGGGCCTGCTGCTGTGGGGCCTGCTGCTGTGGGGCCTGCGGAGCTGACGGCTGCTGGGGCTGGTCGGCCGACGGCTGGGTCGAGGGGGCCTGCTCGTTCGATGCGTCCTCGGCGGGC
>JBFKGB010000411.1:0-3249 GCA_041633535.1 Euzebya sp.
CCACCTGGGCCACCAGCAGCGTCCCGGCCGTCAGGACCATCGCCACGGCGAACGCTGCGCTGCCGACGGCGTAGGCCACCGACCCCATGACCCGGTCGGTGCTGATCTCGGCGTTGAAGGCGGCCAGGTCCGCACAACCCGCCGCCTCCATGAAGGTGCGCGGCTGGTCGTCGTCGCGCCACGGCCTGGCCGCCACCAGGGCGTCGGCGACCTGACGGCAGGGCGTCCCCTCGGCGGGCACCACGCCCCACTGCAGCAGCAGGAACGGCTCGTGCAGGAAGGTCTGGACCAGCGAGCCGCGGACGAAGCCGGCGTCCACGACCTGGGCACCGTCGCCTGCGCACGGGTCGTGGGACGCGATCGGGTCGCCGTCCGGGTCCTGTCCGGGGTCGGCCAGCGCGATCGTGCCGGCGGTGAGCTCGGCCATGACCCCCAGCCCGCGACACGCCGCGGTGTCGACGTCGTGCAGCAGGTAGGCGCCGGTCGTGGCGATGGCGACGGCGACCAGCAGCTCGGGCACGGCCGCAGCGGCACGGTGGCGCAGCACCTGCCAGCCGGCGTGCGCCACGGCCAGCATCAGCATCAGCTGCCGTAGCGGGACGGCGCCGGGCCCGTCGAGCATCGCGGCGTACCGTCCTGCCAGCAGCCCCGCGTCCCCGGCCAGCAGCCGGCCGACGTCGAAGCGCAGGACGAACCCCAGCAGCCAGTCGGCGACCGCGACGAACCACACGCCCGCCGAGAACGTGATGCGTGCCTGGTGGCTGAAGATGCTGGTGATGGCGCCCACCGAGGCCCCCAGGTCGTAGTGGGCCCAGGGTGGCCCGGCGTCGTCCTCCTCCAGGAGGGTGCCCAGCAGGTCGGGGCCACGGGTCCCCAGCGCTGCGATGTCCTGCAGCACGCCCGCGACCTCGCGCGGGGCGTCGGCGGACGGCACCGGCTGCGGCTGCGGCACCTGTTGCGGTTGCGGTTGCGGCACCGGCTGCGGTTGCGGTTGCGGCTGCGGCTGGGGTGCCGGTCCGGGGGTCGTGGCGGGGTCGGCCGCACCCTCGGGGTCCGCCTGCGCGGCCGGGTCCGGGGTCCTGGCCAGGTCCAGCGGCGCGCTGACCGACGCCGGCGGCGGCGTCGCGACGGGCGACGACGTCGCTCCCGGGGTGGCGGACGGGGTGTGCACCGGGGTGGCCGTCGTTACGGCCCGGGCCGGGGCGGGCGACAGCAGCACCAGGAGCATGGCGGCCACTGCCAGCAGGGCGGGACCGCGACGGGTCCGGCCTCGGCCGCGGCGGGTCGGGGCAGGGGCGGTCATGCTGCTACCGGGGTCGTGTCGATGGCAGCGCGCACCTGCTCGTCGCCGGCCCGCAGCACCTGCACCAGGCCGACGCGGTCCGCGACGTCCCGCATCAGGCACTGCCCGGTCTGCAGCTGTGCCGACACCAGCTCGACCAGCTCGTCGGTGGGCTCCAGCCCCAAGAAGCGCAGGGCCGGCACCGCGGCACCGCGGCTCTGCCGGAACAGCATCCGCATGCCCAGCAGGTGGCTCAGGGCGTCGTCGCCGAGGTCGTCAGGGTGCTGGCTCAGCAGCCACACGGCGGCGTTGTGCTTCCGACCGTCGCGGATCGAGTCGAGCAGCAGCTGCCGACCCTGCGGGCTGCCGGTCAGCGCCCACGCCTCGTCCATCAGGGTCACCCCGAAGCGGCGCGGGTCGCTGAACGTCTGCGCCTTGCAGACCGCCGCGACCAGGTACAGGAGCGCCTGCCCGAAGACCTGCTCGGGCAGCAGCTGCCGCGCCAGGTGCTCGTGCACCAGGGCGTCGCGGTCGGGCAGCGACAACCCGGGGGCGTGGAAGCAGGTGTAGTCCGCGTCCAGCCGCAGAGGTGCGGCGTCACCGAAGACCAGGCGCGCCAGCGGGTGGTCGGCGTAGGCGGCCAGCTTGCGACGCAGCCCGGCGGCCTCGGGCTCCTCGCCACGGTCCAGCCAGGTCAGGACGTCCCGCAGCGACCCGCCGGCGCCGGCCACCCGACGGACGGCCGAGGACAGCACCGCCCCGTCGACGTCGGAGGGCGTCGTACGGGTCAGGAGGGTCAGGAACCCCAGCGCGACCCGGATCCCCTCCTCACCCCCGAAGACCTGCAGCGGATCCAGCCCCACACGGGCGTGCTCGTCGAGGTGCACCACCGTCGCCGCGCCCGTCACCGCGTCGGCCAGGCTGGCGTACTCCCCGGAGGTGGTGCGGTCCAGGGTCACCACCTGACCTCCACGGGCGACGGTGCCCAGCAGCAGCCGCTTGACGAAGTAGGACTTGCCGCTGCCGAGGGCCCCGAAGACCCCCAGCGACCCTGACCGGTTCGTCGCCGGTCCGTGGGCGGGGTCCAGCAGCACGGCCTCGGTCTGCCCACCGGACACGTTCACCCCGATCGGGATGCCCTGCGGGTCCCCGACCGCCGAGCCCGCCGCGGGTGCGCCGGCCGCCAGGTCCCGCGGCAGGAGGTACTGCAGGTAGTCCTCGCAGACGCCCGGCGCGACCGACCCCGGCAGGCCCGCCACGTACAGCGGCACCTGCCCGCCGGTCGGGCGGTGCAGCCCGTAGCCCCACGGCTCGAGCAGGTCCGACAGCTGCGCGGCGCGGGCGTCGACCTCGGCCGGCGACCGGCCGGCGACGGTGAAGCCGATGGCCACCTGCAGCTCGGGGTCCCCCGGGTTGGCGGCCAGCGCCTGCTGCTCGTCGTCCACGCCCTCCATCGCGGCGGCCAGCGTCCGCGGTGCTCCCGCCGGCTCGCCCTCGTACTCGGCCAGCTGTGCGGTCAGCTGACGCTGCTGCCGTCGCGCGCGGGACCGCGCCTCGACGTTGGGCACCGCACGGATGCGGACGAACCAGTCGACGGGGAACGGTGCCATGTCGGCGACGGCGAACCACTCGCCGCCACCCGGGTAGTCGAAGGCGGCCGGCATCTCGGCCACCATCAGCGTGCTCTGGAAGGACACCCCGTCCTCGCCGTCGACCCGCAGGTACCGACGATGTCGGGGCCGGTCGGGGTCGGCGGCGGTCCCTCCCTCCCACAGCACCGCGTCATCGGCGCGGGCGCCTCCTGACCGGCCGCTGCGTGGTGCGGCGGCCGACCGGTCGGGACGGCCCCGCCCCGGTGCGCGCCGGTACAGCCACGCGATCTCGGCAGGGGTCGTCGGGCTGACCGAGACGGTCCGGGACAGCCGGGTGCCGACGTCGCCCGCCAGCGCGTCGGCTCGGCGGCTGTC
>JBFKGB010000412.1:0-3244 GCA_041633535.1 Euzebya sp.
CAGGTGGGCCAGCGCGCCGGGCCGGTCCCCCACCCTGGTGATGATGACGAGGTACCGGCCCTCCTCGTACAGGCCCGACTGGATGATCCGGTTCAGCAGGAGGGGGTCGACGTTGCCGCCGCACAGGACCGGGACGACCGGTCCCTCAAGGTCCAGCTCGCCCTCCAGCAGCGCGGCCAGGGGTGCCGCGCCGGCGGGCTCGACCACCTGCTTGGCACGCTCGACCAGCAGCAGCACGGCACGCGCGATGGCCTCGTCGGACACGGTGACCATGTCGTCGACGTGGGCCTGGATGTGCGGGAGGGTCAGGGCCCCGGGACGCTTGACGGCGATCCCGTCGGCGAACGTCGAGACCTCATCGAGGGTGACGGGGTGTCCGGCGTCGAGAGATGCCACGACGCTGGCGGCCCCGACCGGCTCGACGCCGACGACCCTGACGTCGGGACGCAGCGCCTTGATCGCGGTGGCCATGCCGGCGATCAGCCCACCACCACCGACGGCGATCAGGACGGTCGCCATGTCGGGGACCTGCTCCAGCAGCTCCAGCGCCAGCGTGCCCTGTCCGGCGATGACGTCACGCTGGTCGAAGGGCGGGACGAAGGTCGCCCCGGTCTCCTCGACCCGTTCCAGCGCGGCGGCCAGCGCGTCGTCGAACGTGGCACCGGTCAGCACGACCTCGGCGCCGTAGCCGCGGGTGGCGTCGACCTTGGGCAGCGGGGCGTCGGCGGGCATGAACACCGTGGCGGGCACCCCGATGCTGCTGGCCGACAGCGCCACACCCTGCGCGTGGTTGCCGGCGGAGGCGCACACGACCCCCGCCGCCTTCTCCGCATCGGTCAGCAGCCGGATGCGGTTGGCGGCCCCGCGGATCTTGAACGATCCCGTGCGCTGCAGGTGCTCACACTTCAGCAGCGTCCTGACACCGGTCATACGGGTTACAGCCCGGGACTCCTCGACCGGGGTCAGCTGGATGAGGTCCCGGATGCGCTCACGCGCGGCCCTGATCTCCTCCAGGGTGACGAGATCGGCGGCATCGGGGGCAGGCGTCGGGCGCATGGCCGCATGGTAGGCCCCCCTCGACGGTGGGCCGTGATCAACATCCACCATGGTGGATGTTGCTCAGCTGTCCTCGGCTGCGGCGGCCCGGGCGCGGTGGCTGGCCACGTGCACGCGGTTGGCGCAGGGGCGCGAGCAGAACCGCTGACGGCCGTTGCGGGTGGTGTCGACGAAGATGTCGTCGCAGGCGGGGCAGACCCCCAGGCGGCCGGCGCCGAAGTCACAGATCACCATGGCCAGCGCCATCGTCATCGACGAGCCGATCCCCCGCAGGTGACCGGCCCCAGGGGGCTGGTAGTGCAGGTGGTAGCCCTGGTCGTCGTGGTCGACGATCCGCGGGTGCGGCTGGTACAGCGCGATCAGGTCGTTGAGGATCGCCACGCGGGTGTCGAGGTCCCCGGCGGTGAACAGCCGTCGCAGGCGGGTCGCGAGGTGGGTCAGCCCGTCGATGTCCAGGGGGCCGTCGCCCAGCTCGAACCGGGACAGCAGGTCGCGCAGCACCTCCTCGTCCACCTCGTCCGCACCGCGGTTGGCCAGCAGGTTCGACAGCGCGACGGTCTCCTCCATCGTCCTGGTGGTGTAGTGCCCGTAGTCCATCGGCGCCCAAGGTACTTGTGGCACCCCACAGGCATCATGGGCACCGTGAGCGACTCCCCCGACAGCACCGGCTTCCCCGGCCTGGACACGACGCCCCCTCGGTCCGGCAAGATCTTCGTGATCGGCACGGCGGTGTTCCTCGTGCTGTTCCTGGCCTTCATCCTGACGGTCGGACGCAGCTTCCAGGACGCTGCCGGCCTGAACGACCGCGGCTTCGACGCCCCCGCCGCACCCGTGCAGGCCGCACTGACGCTGGACGGCGTCCGGGTCGGGACGGCCACGTGGGACGCCGAGGGGGTGTGTGCCGAGGTCGAGGACCCCTCCGGGACCACCTTCCGCACGTGCGCCGTCCCCGACCCGCTGCGACCGATCTGGGCGATCGACGCACCCGATGACGCCGACCCGGCCTACGTCCTGGTGGCCACGCCACCGGCGGTGGTCAGCATCGCCGGGTTGACGACGGCCGGGGAGGGGCTGAACGCCCTCACGCAGGCACGTGAGCTGCCCGCCGCGTGGGCGCTGATCCCCCTGCCCGACGGCGCGGTCGTCGACGAGCTGGTGGCCTACAACACCGAGAGCTCGGACATGGGGAACGTCCTGTGCGGCGTCGAGGACGCCCCGACCGGCGGCCCCGACCGTCTGGCCGGCGGCTGCCTGGTCCCCCGGCAGGACTGACCCACCCGCTCCCCTCAGCCCCGCCCCCCAGCAGCCGATCAGGCACCAGTGGCCCCGACCCCCCACGCGCGGCGCGCAGCCAACGAGCTGCTGCACCAGCGTGCGCGGTTCCTGACGGTCGCCCTGTCGACAGCCGTCGTGCTGCTGGCGCTGCAGGCCGTCGCCTCGCCGCTGCCGCCGGTCAGGACCACGGGCGCCATCGCGGCCGCTGCCTTCGCGCTGCTCCTCCTGCTGTGGCGGACCGGGCTGATCAGCCAACGGGTAGCGGGCGCGCTGGCGGGTGCCGCGGCCACCGCGCTGCTGCTCGTCCGGATGGTGTCGGTCCTGTCCATGCTGGAGTCCTCCGGACCTGACGCCCGGGTCGCGGCGGTGGGGCTGGCGGTCCAGACGTTCGTGATCCCTGCGCTGCTCGCGGGGGTGGTGCTCGCCACCGGACGGATGCTCGTGGTGCACGCCGGGGTCGCCCTGGTCGTCACCACCCTCGCCCTGCTGATCCCCCCGCCGGGCACCTGGTCCGGCCAGGCGACCAGCGTCGGCGCTGTGGTGCAGATGCTCACCCTGATGGCGTTGACGTCGGCCATGATCCACGTGCTGAACGCCTCGACGCTGAGCATGGAGGCATCGGAGGAGCAGGCCCGCACGGCGGCCGAGACCGACCCCCTGACCGGCCTGGCCAACCGCCGGTCGCTCGAGCGTGCGCTGCGCTCGCTGCAGGACGGCGCGGCTGCCGGTGGTGTGCTGATGGTCGACCTGGACCACTTCAAGGCCATCAACGACACCCTGGGGCACGAGACCGGCGACGACGTCCTCGTGGCGGTCGCCACGACGCTGCAGCAGGTGATCCGTCCGGACGACACAGTCGGTCGGTGGGGTGGTGAGGAGTTCCTGGTCGTCCTGCCCGACGCCGACGGCGACG
>JBFKGB010000413.1:0-3242 GCA_041633535.1 Euzebya sp.
GTCGGCGGCCTGCCGATCATCGGCTGAGGGGGGTGATCAGCATCCACCATGGTGGATGTTGATCAGCGGGCGGCGACCAGTGCCAGCATGATCGCGCCGATCAGCAGGATCGTCACGCCCACGCGGCGGCTGGCGGCCGAGAAGGCGTCGCGCTGGACCCGGCCGTTCTGGCCGTAGGCGGACTCGCGGGCCGCGGCCTCGCGCAGCTGCTCGATCGTGACCGGTCGGATGCCGCCCGGACCCCATGACGGCGTCTGCCCCGCGGTCGCCGTGCCGTTGGTCGCCGTGGGTCCCGTCCGGACGCTGCGCTGCCGGTCGTAGTCCGCCCGACGGGTCGGGTCCTTCAGGACCGCCCACGCCTGGTTCGCGCGGACGGTGGTCGCCGCCGCCACCGGGTCGTCGCCGGCCACGTCGGGGTGGACGCTGCGGATGATCCGCCGGTAGGCCGCCTGGATGGTGGCGTGCGGGGCGCTCTCGGGGACGCCGAGCGTGGCGTAGTGGTCGGTCGAGGTCACGGCAACGGGAGAGGATAGGCGGCGAGGGGTACAACGGCAGGTATGACCTCTGCCGACGACACCCAAACCGCCACCCCGCTCGTCTGCGTCCTGGGGGCCACCGGGTACGTCGGCGGGCGTCTGGTCCCACGGCTGCTCGCCGCCGGCTTCCGTGTGCGCTGCCTGGTCCGCTCACCCGGGAAGCTGGACCAGCAGCCCTGGAAGGACGACGTCGAGGTCGTCCAGGGCAACGCGATCGACCGCGCCGACGTCGACCGGGCGATGGCGGGCGTCGACGGGGTCTACCACCTGATCCACCAGATGGGATCGGCGAAGGACTTCGCCTCCGCCGACCGCCAGGCCGCGCTGAACGTCGCCTTCGCCGCCGCCGACGCCGGGGTCAGGCGGATCGTGTACCTGGGTGGTCTGGGTGAGGTGGACGAGGACAGCTCGCGCCACCTGGCCTCCCGGGGCGAGGTCGCCGACATCCTCGCCAGCGGCCCCGTCCCCGTCACGACGCTGCGGGCCGCCGTCATCATCGGCTCGGGCAGCGCGTCCTTCGAGATGTTGCGTCACCTGACCGAGAAGCTGCCGGTCATGACCTGCCCGAAGTGGGTCGAGACACGCGTGCAGCCCATCGCCATCCGCGACGTCCTGCGCTACCTCATCGTCGCGATGGACCTGACCGACCCCGACGACCACGACATCGACATCGGTGGCCCCGAGGTGCTGACCTACCGGCAGATGATGTCCCGGTACGCCAAGGCCGCAGGGCTGGCCCGCCGGATCATCGTGACCGTGCCGGTCCTGACACCGTCGCTGTCGAGCCACTGGGTCAACCTGGTCACCCCCGTGCCCTTCGGCCTGGCGCGCCCGCTGGTGGAGAGCCTGACCATCGACGTCGTCGTGCGTGACGGCCACGAGCAGGGCAGCGACCTGGACCCCGAACCGTGCCTGCCCTACGAGGATGCCGTGCGGCTGGCCCTGCAGCGGGTCGCCGACAGCGAGGTGGAGACGTCATGGCGCGAGGCGGACCTGGCCGGCCGCAGCCCTGCCGACCCCTACCCCGGTGATCCCGAGTGGGCCGGTGGGGTGCTGCTGCGTGACGTCCGCACGGCCCACGCGGACGCGGGCACCGACGCCACCTTCCGGGCGGTCAGCCGGATCGGCGGGGCGAGGGGCTGGCCCACACACCAGTGGGCCTGGGTCCTGCGCGGCTGGCTGGACCTGATCGTCGGTGGTGTCGGGCTGCGTCGCGGGCGTCGGGACCCCGACTCGTTGCGGCCGGGCGACGCGCTGGACTTCTGGCGGGTCGAGGCCGTCGTCCCCGGGCAGCTGCTGCGGCTGCGGGCCGAGATGAAGGTCCCGGGCGATGCGTGGCTCGAGTTCCGGCTGGAGGAGGAGGGGGAGGGGACCCTGCTGACCCAGCGGGGCCTGTTCAGTCCCAGGGGGCTGTTCGGGCGCCTGTACTGGTGGGTGCTGCTGCCCTTCCACGGTCCGATCTTCACGTCGATGGTCAACACCCTCGCGGCCGACGCCGAGGGCATCCAGGCCGACATCGACGCGGGTCGCAGGGCTACCAGTAGCGGTGCGCCGACACCGCGGCCCGCGGACCTCGTCGAGGCTTCGCTGCCACCATCCCGCGCCTTGCCGCCAGCTCGAGGAGCTTGATCACCCGGCCGCGCTGGGGCGCGAACGGCGCCAGCAGCTCGGCCATCGCCTCGTCGGTCTCGGTGCGCTCACCGATCGCCCAGCCGACCGTCGCGGGGATGTGGTAGTCGCCGTAGCTGACGGCGTCGGCGTCCCCCAGGTACAGCCGTGTCTCCGCCGACGTCCACACGCCGACGCCGGGCAGGGACCGCAGCCGCTGGTCCATGACGTCCCACCGACGCGCGGCCCTGAGCCGCTCGAACACCGCCTCGTCCACCGCGAACCGGTGCAGCGCGCCTGCCGAGCGCTGCGCGATCCCGCAGCGCCGCAGCTGGTGGGCGGGTGTCCGGCCGATCGCCTCGCGCGTCGGGTAGGCCCACAGGTCGTGCGCGGTCCGCGTGCCCAGCATCGTCACCATCTGGGCGGCCGAGCGCGTCGCCTCGACCCCCTGGACCAGCAGCCCCAGCACCGCCCGGCCGTAGGACTCCGCGGCCCGCGGCAGGGCCCCGATGATCGGGGCGCCCAGCTGGCGCAGGGCATGGCGCAGCACCGGGTGGTCCTCGACGACCTCGGCGAAGGTCGAGGGGTCGTCGTGCATACCCGCCCAGCCGCGGGTGGCGTCCAGGGCCTGCTCGGCCGTCGGGTCGGGCGTCGCGGCGTGCCCCCAGACCTGCAGGACGACCCGGTCGTCGGTCGGTCGCACCTCCAGCACCAGCGGGCCGTGCGGTCCCTGCTCGGCCCGGCGCCAGCCGCCCCCAGGCAGCCGTGCGGCGACCCGTCCGCGGCCCTGCCCGGCGCCCAGCCACATCGTCCCCGCCAGCCGACGGCGGGGCACTGCGTCGCTCGCGAGGAGCGTCAGGGTCACCGGCACCGGATCCGACATCACCTCCGGTGTAGCAGCAGCGGCCACGTCCCGGGACCTTCGACCCTTGCGGGGTGGGGGCTGGGGGTGGCCAGATGGGGCCACGACACGACGAGACCGAGGACCCGATGGACGAGGAAGCCGAGACCTTCACGATCGACCTGACCACGGCGGGCGAGGTCCTCCTGGACGACGCCCGGGCATCGGCCGCCGGCCGCAGCGCACGGTCGCTGCAC
>JBFKGB010000414.1:0-3230 GCA_041633535.1 Euzebya sp.
CAGGTGCGCCGACGCCTCCGGCTCCAGGGGCGGGCGGCGGCCGACCAGGGTCACGGCGACGCCGGCCCCCGGCAGGGTCGGCGACAGCTGCGACAGCTCGGCGTGGACACGGTCCAGCTCTGCCGACGTGCGGGCGCGGACGTCCACCCGGAAGCCTGCGCTCGCGGGCACCGTGTTGACCGTGGTGCCGGCGGTCGCGGTCGTGGGCGTCACGGTGGTGCCGGCCGGGGCCCGGCCCATGGCGGCGACGACGGGGACCTGGGCGGCGAGCTCCAGCAGTGCGCTGACACCGCGCTCGGGGTCCAGCCCGGCGTGGGCCGCCCGTCCCGTCACGTCGACGCGGTACATCGCCACCCCCTTGCGGGCGGACTTGACCGAGCCGTCGGCCAGGCCCGGCTCCAGGACCAGCACCGCGTCGGCACGGCCGGCCATCTCCTCCACCAGCCCCTGAGACGTGCCCGACCCGGTCTCCTCGTCGGAGGTGATCAGCATCGCGACGTCCTCGGGGGCGCCGGCGGCAGCCAGGGCGTGCAGGCCCATGACGATGCCGGCCTTCATGTCGAACACCCCGGGCCCGGTGGCGCGGCCGTCTGCGACGGCGAAGGGCCAGCGGGCCAGGGTGCCGACGGGCCAGACGGTGTCGACGTGTCCCAGCAGCAGGACACGCGCCCTGTCCCCACGTGCTGGCAGCAGCCAGTGCGGCCGTCCGCCGCGGTCCACCGGATGCCCAGCCCGCCCCAGCCGGTCATGGGCCAGACGGCCCACGACGTCGATGGCGTGGGCGCACGTGGCAGGGTCCTCGGTGGGAGACTCCACGCCGACCAGCGCGGCCAGGTCCTGCACGAACGGACCCGCAGGTGCGGTCACGCGCCACGTCCTGTGCGGTAGCGCGCGATGAGGGCGTTGGTCGAGCTGTCGTGGTCCAGCGGCGTGTCGTGGTCGGCCAGCTGTGGGGTGATCGTGCGGGCCAGCACCTTGCCCAGCTCCACGCCCCACTGGTCGAAGCTGTTGATGCCCCACACCACTCCCTGCACGAGCACCTTGTGCTCGTACAGCGCGATCAGCTGACCCAGCACCGACGGGGTCAGCTGCGGGGCCAGGATGGTGGTGGAGGGGATGTTGCCGGGGAACGTGCGGTGGGGCACCAGCGCCTCGTCGGTGCCCTCGGCCCGGACCTCCTCGGCGGTGCGCCCGAACGCCAGCGCCTGCCCCTGTGCGAACAGGTTGGCCATCAGCTGGTCGTGGTGGGCACGGGCGGCGTCGGACGGCAGGTCGTGGTCGGGGGCCAGGAAGCCGATCAGGTCGCAGGGGATCGTCGTCGTCCCCTGGTGGATCAGCTGGTAGAAGGCGTGCTGGCCGTTGGTGCCGGGCTCGCCCCACACGATGGGGCCGGTGTCGGTGCCGACCGCCGCCCCCTCACGCGTCACCCGCTTGCCGTTGGACTCCATGTCGAGCTGCTGAAGGTAGGCGGGGAAGCGGGCCAGGTCGTGGCTGTAGGGCAGCACCGCGAGGGTGGAGAACCCGAAGAAGTTGCGGTACCAGATGCCGATCAGCGCCACCAGCACCGGTGCGTTGTGGCGCAGCGGCGTGTCGCGCAGGTGCACGTCCATCGTGTGGGCACCTGCCAGCATCGACCGGAAGGCGTCAGGACCGATGGCGATCATCAGGCTGAGGCCGATGGCCGACCAGACCGAGTAGCGACCACCGACCCAGTCCCAGAACCCGAACATGTTGTCGGTGTCGATGCCGAAGTCGGCCACACCCTCGGCGTTGGTGGACAGCGCGACGAAGTGCCGTGCAACCGCGTCCTCGGCACCCAGCGCAGACACCAGCCAGTCCCGTGCGCTGCGGGCGTTGGTCAGCGTCTCGATGGTCGTGAAGGTCTTGGAGGCGACGACGAACAGCGTCCGTTCAGGATCGAGCCCCTGCAGGTTCCGGGCCAGGTCGGCACCGTCGACGTTGGAGACGTAGCGGCACGACAGGCCCGGCTGGACGTGGGCGGCAAGGGCCCGGTAGGCCATGGCGGGCCCCAGGTCCGATCCGCCGATCCCGATGTTGACGACGGTGGTGATCGTCTGGCCCGTGTGTCCGGTCCAGCGGCCGTCGCGCACCCGGGCGGCGAAGTCGGCCATCCGGTCCAGCACCGCATGGACGTCGGGAACCACGTCATGGCCGTCCACGACCACCGAGGCGTCGCGGGGCGCGCGGAGGGCGGTGTGCAGGACCGCGCGACCTTCGGTGGTGTTGATCGGCGCACCCGACAGCATGTCGGCGATGCGCTCCTGCACACCGGCGACCTCGGCCAGGTCGACCAGGGCGTCCAGGACGTCCTCGGTCAGACGGTGCTTGGACAGGTCCAGCACCAGGTCGCCGGCCTCGACCGTCAGGCGTGTCGCGCGATCGGGGTCGCCGAAGAGCTCGCGCAGGTGCATGCCCTCGATCTGTGCGTGCAGCGCCGCGAGGGCGGCCCACTGGGCGGTGGTCTGGATGGCGGTCACGGGTGGTCCTGTCTGGTCGCGGACGTGTGGCTGGGTTCTACCCGTCCGCGGTTGATCGCGACAGCGCCAGGCGGTCCACGCCTCGCAGGTCGTAGGGTCGTGGTCATGACGACGACGGCGAACGCGATGACGTTCGGCGAGGACCTGCGGCACCGTGTGGTGCGGCGGCTCGCCGGCTTCGACGTGGCCGCGCAGGGTCATGAGGGGCTGCGCCGGGCGGCCGTCGCCGTGGCGCTGGTGGCGGGCCAGGACGACGTCGCGTCGGTCGTGCTGTGCCGCCGGGGTCGCGTGGGCAGCCACCAGGGGCAGTGGGGGCTCCCGGGTGGCCGGATCGACGACAGTGAGTCGGCGCAGACGGCTGCCGTGCGGGAGCTGGGGGAGGAGGTCGGCCTGATCGAGCCCGAGGTCCTCGGACGGCTGGACGACTACGTCAGCCGGTCGGGTTTCCACATCACCCCCTTCGTCGTGTGGTGCGCCGGTCAGGTCCCGACGGTCACCAGCCCGGCGGAGATCCACAGCGTCCACCGCGTCGGCCTGCCCGAGCTGGTCCGCGAGGACTCCCCGCGCTGGCAGCGGATCCCCGAGAGCGACCGGGCGGTGCTGCAGCTGCCGATCGACGACTGGTTCCTGCACGCCCCGACCGCGGCCGTGCTGTACCAGCTGGCCGAGGTCGTGCTGCGGGGCCGCCACACCCGGGTCGACACCGTCGAGGAGCCGGTCTTCGCCTGGCGC
>JBFKGB010000415.1:0-3229 GCA_041633535.1 Euzebya sp.
CACCAGCCAGGCCAGCGCCCCGCCCAGGCTGCCCTCGACGGCGTCGTGGACGGACTCCTCCCAGCCGTGGACCAGGTCATAGGGACCGCTGACGCCAAGCTCGTCCAGACCGATCAGCTCGATGTGCCCACCGACCCACAGCATCGCTGCGGTCCCGACGGTCGTCAGGACCGTGAATACGCGGGGCATGGCCGCGACCATCCCACGGCCGATGGTGGTCAGGACCGAGCCGTTGCCCTGCTCGGCGATCCGCAGGCCCACGTCGTCCATCTTCACCAGCAGGGCGACGACGCCGTAGACCACCACCGTGATGGCGATGGCGACCACGATCAGGATCAGCGCGCGGCTGACCAGGGTCTCCTCCGCCACCTCGTTGAGGGCGATCACCATGATCTCGGCGGACAGGATCAGGTCGGTGCGGACCGCGCCGGACACGACCTCGTCCTCTGACCTGGTGACCGCAGCGGCGTGGTCACCCTTCCCGTGGCCCGCCAGCGCGCCCCAGATCTTGTGGACGGCCTCGTAGCACAGGTAGGCCCCGCCGACCATGAGGATGGGGGTCAGCAGGGCCGGGAGCAGCTCGCTCAGCAGCAGCGCGGCGGGCAGGATGAACAGCAGCTTGTTGCGGAACGACCCGACGGCGATCCGCTTGATGATCGGCAGCTCCCGGTTGGCCGCCAGCCCGTGCACGTACTGCGGGGTGACCGCGGCGTCGTCGATCACCACGCCGGCGGCCTTGCTGGTCGCCCGACCCGCCGCAGCCGTCACGTCGTCCAGCGACGCCGCCGCCAGCTTGGCGAGCGCGGCGACGTCGTCCAGCAGCCCGAACAGGCCGGTCGCCATCAGGCCACCCGGCGTGTGGCGACGTGTGTCGTGCTCGTGCGTGCAGGCATCGGTGCTCCCAGATCGGTGTCGGACGGCATCCTAGGCGCAGGTCGCCGCGATGAACGCCTTGACCGCGTCGACGTCGGCGTCCATCTCGCGCACCCGGTGCGGCAGGTCCAGCAGGTCACCGACCGACTCGGGCAGCTCGGGGTCGAACCCGACCGCCTGGCGGATCGTGGCGCCGAACTTCGCTGGCAGCGCCGTCTCCAGCACGATCATGGGGACACCGTCGGTGCGGTGGCGCGCCGCGACGGCAAGACCGTCGGCGGTGTGGGGGTCGACCAGACGACCGTGGTCCTCCCAGGTCGCGCGGATGGTCTCCAGCCGGTTGGCGTGGGTGCTGGTGTCGGCGAGGAACCCGAAGGAGGGGATGCGGGCGAACTCCTCGGCGGTGACGGTGAACTCCCCCGCCGCCGCCAGCGTGTCGCCGAAGAGCTCGCGGGTCCGGTCGCCGTCGCGACCGACGAGGTCGAACACGAAGCGCTCGAAGTTGGAGGCCTTGGAGATGTCCATGGAGGGGCTGGACGTCTCGTGGGTCTCGGCGCTGCCCCGCACGCGGTAGGTGCCCGTCGCGAAGAACTCGGCCAGGACGTTGTTCTCGTTGGTGGCGACCACCAGACGGTCGATGGGGATCCCCATCTGCCGGGCGACGTGGCCGGCGCAGACGTTGCCGAAGTTGCCGGACGGCACGGTGAAGCTGACGGTCTGGTCGTTGTCGGTCGTCGCACGCAGGTAGCCGGCGACGTAGTAGACGACCTGGGCCACCAGGCGGGCCCAGTTGATGGAGTTGACGGTGCCGATGCGCTGGGACCGCTTGAACGCCAGGTCGGCCGACACCGCCTTGACGATGTCCTGGGCGTCGTCGAAGACGCCCTCGACGGCGATGTTGTGGATGTTGGGGTCGGTCAGGCTGAACATCTGCGCCTGCTGGAACGGGCTCATCCGTCCCTTGGGGCTGAGCATGAACACCCTGATGCCGTCCCGTCCCCGCATGGCGTGCTCGGCGGCGCTGCCGGTGTCCCCCGAGGTGGCCCCCAGGATGTTCAGCTCCTCCCCCCGACGGGCCAGCTCGTACTCGAACAGCGCGCCCAGGAGCTGCATCGCCATGTCCTTGAAGGCCAGCGTCGGGCCGTTGGACAGCTCCTGCACGATGACCCCGGTGTCGCCCAGCGGCTGCAGCGGCGTGATCGCCTCGCTGCCGAACGTCCGGGCGGTGTAGGTCCCGCGCACGATGCGCTGCAGGTCCGCCGCGGGGATGTCGGCGATGAACAGGCTGAGCACCTCGGCGGCCAGGTCGGCGTAGCCCAGCCCACGCCACCGCGTCAGCGTGGCGTCATCGACCCGGGGGTAGGCGGCGGGCAGGTACAGCCCGCCGTCGGGGGCGAGCCCCTCCAGCAGGATGTCGCAGAACTGGCGGGGCGTTGCGTCCCCGCGGGTGCTGACGTAGGTCGTTGACGGCGTCATGGACGGGATCGTAGGCGGGCGGGTCGGGTCTTCCCAGACAGGTGACCGTCCGCGGCCGTGGTGGTACACCGGTCCGTCGTGTCTGCTCCCCTCCTGACCCAGCCCCGCGTCCGCACCCGCACGCCGTCGCCGCTCGTCGTGCTGGCGCTCGCCGTCCTGGTGGCGGTCCTGCTGCCCGCCCCGCCGGCGCACGCCCTGACCGCGCCCTTCCCGCTGCAGCTGCCCTACCCGCTGGGCGTGTCGATGCGGGCCAACGGCCCCCACGCGATGGACGCCTCCACCGGCATCCGCAACTCGGTGGACTTCGGGTCGGCGAGCGGCTCGACCATCGACGTCGTCGCCGCCGCCGACGGGGTCGTCAGCCAGGTCGAGGACTGTGGCGGCGGCTACGAGATCCGTGTCGACCATGCGGAGGGCTGGCAGACCGGCTACTTCCACCTGTCCCGCGCCGACGTGGCCGAGGGTGACCGCGTCACGAGGGGCGAGACGCTGGGCGCCACGGGCTACGCCTGCGGACGGGCCAGCTTCAACCACGTCCACTTCTCGGTCCGCATCGACGGGGACGACGTCGACCTGGACGGCCTGGTCATCGGGGGTCACACCCTCGAGTCGGAGCCCGGTGACTACAACGGGCAGTGGTACCGCAACAGCGACGGCGCCCATGTGGCCGGCTCGGTCTGCCACAACGGCAGCTGTGGCCTGGCCAGCGGTGACCTCGTCTCCCTCGAGGTCGGCGAGACCGCGGCTCGGTCGGTGTCGAGGATCGCTGGCGCCAGCCGGATCGAGACGGCCGCACAGCTGGCGCTCGAGGTGTTCCCCGACGGCGCCGAGGTCGTGTACCTGGCCGAGCAGGGCACCGGGCTGGCCGAGACGCTGGCCG
>JBFKGB010000416.1:0-3220 GCA_041633535.1 Euzebya sp.
CCCCGCCTGACACAGCCGCCCCGGTCGCACCTCTCACCGACATGCGCGGTGGGTGATCAGGGCGATGCCGGTGAACGGCGCGGCCCTCCTCCCCGTCCTGCATCGGTGGAGGGGGCGCTGCGCGTGAGGGCGTCGGGCGTGTGGGCCTTACGGCAATCGCCATGCGCTGGCACCAGTCCAGCCGCTCACGGGATACCGACGTCCTCCTCCCGTCCCGTCCCGTCTTGGTCGAGGTCGTGCTGTGCGGAATGGCGTCGGTCCTGTTGGCGCTGTGCGGTCTCCGCTCCGGACTGTCGGTGTCCGGCGCCGGCGCCGCCATGCTCGTGCCAGCCCTGGCGACGACCCACTTGCCACCGTCCTGGAGGCCACGGCGCTGTCGGGCCGCAGACCGTCGCGTGCACGGCTGCATGGACCCTCTGACCCCCCGGACATGGGTGTGTGCCCCACCGACTGGTGGGGCGCGGGTCAGCGGAGTAGTCGATCCGGCTCTGCGTGCAGATCGGGGCCCGGGGCGGGTTGAGCGGAGGGTCGAGCGAAGCGGACGGTCCGGGTCAGCGGACGGCCGTCGTGGCGGGTGCGGCTGACCGTCACGGTCTGGCCGGGATGGTCGTAGGTCAGGGTCCAGCCGTCGTGGTGCACGGCGTCGTGATGGCGGCGGCACAGAAGAACGCCGTTGTGCTGGTCCGTGCGTCCGCCGTCGCGCCAGTACTGCACATGGTGCAGGTCACACCAGCCGGGCGGTCTGCCACATGCCTGGCGGGGGGCGGTCGGGAACGCACAGCCGTTGAAGGTCTGCTCTGCGGCCTTGTACTGGGCGGGGGACCACAGGCGCGTCTCGCGGCCGACGTCAAGGACCCGGCTGGTGGCTGACAGCACGACGCGGGTGAGTGCAGCGTCACAGGCGATCCGCCGGGCCGCCTCTGCCGACAACGTCGAGCCGTACCGGGTGGTCGCGGTGCCCGCGGCGCCGGCGAGGACGTCGATGGGGACGGTGACGGTGATGTGTGGCTTCTGCCCGCGGCTGGTGGGCAGCTCGCCGGTGCGGGCGGCCAGGTCGATGACATCCGTGAACGCATCGGCCTTGCGCTGCTCGTAGGTGCGGCGCTCGTCGGGCTCGCAGTCGGGGTCGTCGAACGTCATCGCGGCGTCCATGAGCGCCTTGGCCCGTTCGTGGTCGGCCAGCGGCAGCCTCCACAGCCCGGAGCCCATGCCGGCGTCGTGGTCCTCCCAGGTCCTGACGGACCGGCGGGCCCGCTGTGCGGCCTCACTGCGGGACAGGGCATCGGGGTCAGCAGCGCGCTGCCGATCGGACTCTGCGGCGACGTCCTCAGGCCGCTTGCCTGCTCGGGCCGCCCCCAGCAGGTCGGCCGCTCGACGTCTGCGGTCACGCTCGGCCTGCTCGGCCCGGCGGCGCTCCTCCTCCTCAGCCGCGGCCCTGCGCTGCGCCTCTTCGCGGCGGGCCTGTTCGCGCAGCCGCTTCCGCTCCTCCTCATCCGCAGCCGCCGCCGCGGCGGCCTGGGCCGCGGCACGCTGGCGGTCCTCCTCCTCACGCTGCTCGGCACGGCGGGCCTTGGCTGCAGCCTCGTGGTCCAGCCGCTGCTGGCGGAGTGCGGCGGCCAGCGTGGTGGCATGGTCGCGGGAGATCCGGCCCTCACGCAGGTCGGCGGTCACCCGGGGCAGGTCGTCCAGGTCCGCCGCCAGCCGGCACGCCCGGGACGCCGCCGCACCGGTCATCCGCAGCTGCTGGGCCACCCAGTCGGTCGGGGAGGCCTGCCCGTCGGCCACCGCGCACCCCGCCACCTCGGCCTGCACGATCGCTCCCGACAGCGCCGCCAGGGCGGCGGCGTCCACGTGCCCCAACCCGACCAGCAGCCCCTGCAGCGTGGTGTGGTCGACGGGGTCGGCCGTCCCCTCCCGGACCCGGTCCAGCCAGTCGTTGACGACCGACAGCCCCTGCAGCACCTGCTCGATCCCCGTCAGCGGCCCCGGGGGTTCCACCTCGACGGTGAACCCCCCGACGATCCAGCCGGAGGGCTCGTGCCCGACCGGGTGGACGTCGTCCCCGGGGAGGTACCGCATCCTCACATGATACCGTACGGGTGTTCGGTCACGAAGGACCTGAACCAGCAAAATCAGCCGATTCAGCCAGAGCCGCCGGACCTGCATCACCCCCGGCGGCGGCAGGCGACGCGGTCGACGAAGACGTTCGCCGTTGGCCGACCGAGGGCGCGGGCGTAGCGTGCGACCATGGTCGACTTCAGCGACGAGGACCTGTCCGGCTCGACGTTCCACCACGTCCGGCTGCAGGGTGCCGCCCTCACCCAGGTGGACGCTGCGGGCATCACCATCCGCGACGCGACGCTCGAGGGTGCGGACCTGCGATCCGTGGTGCTGAGCGGCGCCCGCCTGCGTGGGGTCGAGATGGCTGACGTCCAGATCTCCGGAGAGGTCGAACGCCTGGTCGTCAACGGCGTGGACGTGGCGCCGTTGGTGCAGGCCGAGCTGGACCGTCGCGACCCCGAGCGTCGCCTGATGCGAGCCACCACGGCGGAGGAGCTGCGGGAGGGCTGGGCGATCCTGGAGCGGCTGTGGGAGGGGACGGTCGCCCGCGCGCAGGCTCTTGCCCCAGAGCTGCTGCACGCCTCGGTCGACGGGGAGTGGTCGTTCATCCAGACCCTCCGCCACCTGGCCTTCGCCACCGAGTCCTGGCTGCTGCGCGCCATCCAGGGCGACAAGGCCCCATGGGACCCGCTGTCCCTGCCGTGGGACGAGGCGCCGCCAATCCCCGGGATGCCCCACGACCGCGACGCCCAGCCGGACCTGGGCACCGTGCTGCGGCTGCGGCAGGACCGGATGGCCCGGGTGCGGGCCTACCTGTCGACGCTGACGGACGAGGACCTTGTTGCCACCACGACCCCCGTCGACGCGCCCGGCTGGCCCGAGCCGCAGGCGTTCGTCGTCGGCGACTGCCTGCGGGTCATCCTGAACGAGGAGTGGGAGCACCGCCGCTTCGCCGAGCGGGACCTGGACCTGCTGACCGGGGCCAGCTGAGATGGGCGCCCGGCGCTAGCTTGCACCCGGGAACCCAACGCATGCGCCTGCGCTACGCCGGGACATGCCGGTTGTGCGACCGCGCCCTGCCAGCCGGGACGACCGCGATCTACGAGCGCACGAGCAGGACCGTCCGGTGCGCCACCTGCGCCCCCGCGCCCGACCCCTC
>JBFKGB010000417.1:0-3209 GCA_041633535.1 Euzebya sp.
CGGCCGTCCCGGCCGTCCGGATGGCGCCACCGGGCCCGCCGCCCGAGATGGTGCCTGCCGAGCCACCGCCGCCCGCGCCCGGTCGACCCGACGCCCGGCCACCGTTTCCGCCCGCACGGGCGCCACGACCCCCCTGCCCGCCGGCGGTCGCCGTCCCGCCGGCTCCGCCCGGCGCAGTCACGGTCTGACTGTGCCCCGTGACGCTGGACTGGCCGCCGTTGCCACCAGACCCGCCGACCGCGCTGCCCCCAGCACCACCTGTTCCGCCTGCGCCCACCGTGACCGTGTACGTCAGCCCTGGCGTCACCGGGATCGATGTCCGGGTGTTGCCGCCCCCGCCGCCACCGCCGCCGCCGATCGCCCCACCGCCGGCACCGCCCCCGCCGCCGCCCCACGCGAGGACCGTGATCTGGGTGACCCGGGCCGGGATCGTCAGGGTGAAGGTCCCCGGTGTGTCGTAGGTCTTGGGCAGCGTGTCACCGGCCACGGACCCCTGCGCCAGCGCATGGCCGCCCAGACCCGACACAGCGGGGGCAGCCCAGACCAGTCCGCCACCGATCGCGCCCTTGCGCAGGATCTCCCGCCGGGACAGCCCGTCTGCTGCCATGCGTCCATCTGCTGTCGTCACGTCGTGATCCCACCGCTCGGGCGCGGTCCCCTCAGCCGCGCGTCGTCACTGCCTGTAGCGGTGGGTTACGGCAGGTCCGTGAACGGGCTTTAGCCGCCCAGCTTGACGATCAGCGCGCCGACGCCGGCCAGCAGCTCCAGCCCGATGATGATCGACAGGTAGCGGACGCTGTCGGGGGAGCGCTGGGCCTGCATCGCCAGGAACCCCAGCATCTGCCCCCGCGTGGGGTTGTGGGCGATCCGCGGCTCGAACGTCGCCCCGGTCGAGGCGATCTGGATGGGCGAGGCGGCCAGCAGCTCGTCGGCGTCCAGGTCCAGCTGGCCCGCGTACAGGCGCACTGCGGCGCTGGCGTGCACCTCGTTGCCGAAGGCGTCGAGGCGCCCGGCCTCAAGGTCACGCACCCAGTCCGCAGGGATGCCCATGCGGAAGGCGACCTGCTCGACGGTCATGCCGAGCTCGCGGCGCTGGGTCCCCAGCGCCTCCCCCAGGTCGCTCAACGGGCCGACCCCTCCACGACCAGGTCGCCGGCGACCAGCTCGGTCAGCAGCTCGACCATGTCGGCCACGACCCGGTCCTGCGGCACCCCGCCGACCTCGGCGATGTCCGCGGCGATCTCGGCCACGGTGGACCGACCGTCCAGACAGCGCCAGACCAGCGCGCCGGTGGGGTTCAGCAGGTGCAGCTCACCGGTGGGCTCGTGCAGCAGCACCGCCTCGTCGGCGATGTCCACGGCGTGCACGTCGGGGCTGTGCGCACCGACGAAGGAGGGGGAGACCGGGCTGCTCATCGTCCACGACGGTAGCCCGCCGCCGCCTCCATCACGTGAGCGATCGCGCGGTCGGCGACGTCCTGGGCAGGGCGGGCCGGCAGCACGGTCACGTCCAGCCGCTCCACCAGCGCTGCCAGCACGTCCACGCACGCCCGGGCCGGACCGACGTCGAAGGCCAGCTTGCACAGCGCCACCATCCGCTGACCGGGGGTGTCGGTGGCCAGGCCCAGCTGGTCGACGCCCAGCAGCAGGATCCCCGCCACCGGCACGGGGCCGGTCGCCAGCGTCCCCAGGGTCGAGGCGAGCGTGTGCCGGCGGACCAGGATCCCCTCCTCCTCCACCTTGTGCACCAGCGGCTTGGGGTAGGCCAGCACCTGCCCGTCGGCGGTCAGCTGCACCGCCTCGTCCGTCAGGTAGCCCCAGCCGTCGGCCAGCAGCCGCGTCACCAGGGTGGTCTTGCCGACCCCCGACTCGCCCACCACGACCACGGCGTGGCCATCGCGGACGACCGCGCCGGCGTGCAGGACCCCGGCGGCGTCCGAGGAGTCCACGCCCAGCCGGTTGGCCTCGGTGCACAGCGCGTCGACGGCCCGGTCGACGTCGACGCCCAGGGCCAGCACGACGTCGTCGCGGCGGACATCCCAGCCTGCCTCGTCGTCGGAGATCACGGCGTAGCGCACGTCCCACCCACCGTCCGTGGTCACGTCCCCCAGGGTCGCGGACAGCCGGTCGGCCACGGCATCGTCGTCACAGTCCACGACGAAGCGGTGGTTGATCATCGCGAACGGCCCCACGGTCGGCATGGGGCGACAGCATACGTTGCGCCCCCACTGCCGATCGCTTGCTGCGATGACCGGGTGACTCAAGGTGAACAGACTTCGCCGGGCTTTACCTGTGCGTGGTGGTGACCTACAGTGCTGGTGCCGGTACGGGGATGGTGCAGCGGGATGCACCCCATGGTCCGGCGCGCGAGGGGTAGGGGGGCCGGCGAGTGCCGCCGGTGCACGACACAGGGGGACGGCAATGGGGGAGCAGCAGGACGCGTCAGCAGCGCGTGCACGGACACGGGCACGGGTGCAGCCCGGCCGGTACGAGACGGCGCTGCTGCGCACCACGCGACGGGTCATCGACCTGTCGCTGCTGGCGCTGGCGCTGTGGCTGGCCACGGCCGCCCGGTTCGACTGGGTGCCGCCGGCCGCCGCGATCGAGCGGCTGGTGTGGACCCTCCCGGTCATCGTCCTGGGCAAGTACCTGCTGCTCCGGGCGCACCGGGTCACCTCCGCCTCGTGGCGCCACGCCACGCTGGTGGACATCGGCAACCTGACCCAGGCGCTGGCCGTCGCCGCGCTGCTGCTGGTCGGCGCCCGTGCCGTCGGCCCCAGCCTTGACGCCACAGGCCTGCTGGGCCACCTGACGCGCACCCCCTACGGCGTGGTGCTGATGGACTTCGTGCTGTCGCTGGTCCTGCTGGGCGGGGTCCGTGCCATCCGCCGGTCGCTGGCCGACACCCGCATGGCCGGCGCCGTCGACGGCCCGCTGACACCGACCCTGCTGGTCGGGGCGGGCAGCGGCGGCGTGGCCGTCGCCCGTGCCCTGCACCAGCGCCCCGACCTGGGCCTGAAGGCCGTCGGGTTCCTGGACGACGACCACCGGCGCAGGGGTCAGACCCTGTTCCGCCTGCCCGTGCTGGGCGACACCGCCGACCTGGCGGACATGATCCGCCAGCACGACGTCGGGCAGGTCCTGCTGACCGTCGCCCGGCCGCCCGGCGAGCTGGTCCGCCGCATCAGCGGCATCTGCCGCGACGCCGGC
>JBFKGB010000418.1:0-3193 GCA_041633535.1 Euzebya sp.
GTCGACATGACGTTCGACGACGGCACCTGGAACGTCCCGGGGGAGGTGGTCCCGCGGACGGACGCCGAGCCGAACCGGGTCTACGGCCGGCTGTTCGAACCCTCCGAGTCCGGCACCTGGCTGTGGCCGGCCACCGACGAGCTGCCCGGCGACGAGGGGATGCCGCTGACCGACGCCGACGTGGTCCTGTGGTACCGCGGCTTCCTGCCGCACGCCGACGCCGAGGGCCCGGACCTGTGGCACTCCACAGGGGTCACGCTGGACGTGTCGCTGTCACCCGGTCACTTCGTCCGACCCCGCTGACCCGGCACGGTCGTCCTCGAGACGGCGCAGGTCCACGCTGCGGTCGGACCGTCCGCGCTTCGACCGGTACATGTCGTGGTCGGCACGGTCCAGGACGGTCGTGGCACCGGCGTCCCCGTCACGCAGGTGGGCGATCCCCACGCTCATCCGCGCGCGGATCCGCAGGCCGCTGGGCAGCGTGGCGGGCTCCGCGACGGCACGGTCCAGCAGGTGCCGCACGGTGTCGGGCTGCGCGGTCGTTGCGACCGCGAACTCGTCGCCGGACAGCCGGGCGACGATGCCGTCGGGGTCGACGTCGGTCAGGACCTCCGCGATCCGGTGGGCGACCGCGACCAGCAGCGCGTCCCCCACAGCGTGGCCGTGACGGTCGTTGACCAGCTTGAACCCGTCCAGGTCGATGAACAGCACCGCGGTGTCGAACCGCCGCCGCGCGATGACCTCGTCGAGGTGCTCCATGAAGCGGCGGCGGCTGGCGACCCCGGTCAGCGGGTCGGTGCCCAGCTGGGCGTCGAGCAGGCGGTTGTGGTGGTGGCGCGCGTTCAGGGCGTTCGCGGCGCGGACCGCCCACAGCCCTGCCAGCGCCGTCAGACCGGCCCCGACCAGCAGGTCGGGCGGTGTCCCCGTGATGATGCGGACACCGATGACGGCAGGTGCGGCGCCCAGCCCCAGCGCGAGCAGCAGCACCCCGCCGGCGCTGAGCCGGCCGGGCTGTGGGATCGCGACGGTCCGCTCAGCGATCGTCGGGTGGGTCAGCGCGAAGACCAGGACGACCGTCGAGGCCAGCGTGAAGGCATCGACCCAGGCCGGTCGGACCGGCCCCATCCCACCCATGACCACCACGACGTTGGCCACGATGGCCAGGCCGGCAGCCAGCGCGAACGCGCGGATCGGCACCGACCGCGTCGACAGCAGGGCGCGCAGCCACACGCTGACCCCGACCAGCCCGACGATCATCAGGACCGCCGCGCCGCCGTCGAGGGTCGTGCCGACGCTGGTCAGCAGGCTCAGCTCACGGACGGCGAGGCTGCTGACGATGCCCACGATCAGCCCGTCGACGACGATCTCGAAGCCCGCACCGGGACGCATCCGGCGCACGAAGAGCACGCTCGCGAGCAGCAGCAGCACCGCAGCGACGGCGTTCAGCAGCTCGCCGGCCGCGGCGTCGGGGGCGACGGCGCGGACGATGTTGCTGAGGGCGAACAGCGCACAGCAGCCCACCAGGACCCAGAAGTCCGCGAGCGCCGCCCGACGACGGTGCTGCCACAGGTTGTGCGCACCTGCGCCGGCAGCCACCGCGAACAGGACCCCGCGGGCCATGACCCGGTCGGTGTCGTCCAGCAGCAGGCTGCTCACGGCGATGACGGCAGCGACGAGCGTCGGGCGATGGCGGATACCCGCCATGCTCCTGTCCGCTCCGACCCCACCGTCCATGTCCGACCCCACCGTCAGGCATCCTGTGCGTCCAGATCGACGCGCAGTGGGTTCAGCTTAGCCGTACGGTCAGGTGGGTCCGCGGTCAGCTGAGGAGTCGACGCTTCTGCGCCTCGAACTCCTCGGTGGTGATGACCCCGTCCCGCCGCAGCCGCTCGAGCTTGTGCAGCTCGTCCCCGACCGACACCGACGCGCGGGCGGCACGACGCTCGTCGCGGGCCTTCGCGGCCTCGATCTCGGCGTAGATGCGGTTCTCGACGCGGCTGGGGTCGTGCACGTCGTTGAAGACCTGACGGCCGGTCTCGCCGGCGGACTCGATGACGAGGTCGCCCACGCGGAGCAGCCGCTCCACGACGGTCTGGCTGAACGCCACGTTGTTGATCCGCTCCAGCGGGATGTTCTGCCCGGCCTTGCTGACGACACCGGACCGGTAGATCACCCGGTCGCTGGTGACCACGAAGTGGGTCGTGCGCCAGACGGTGTAGCGGTAGCCCAGCCACACCAGCCCGGCGGCGAAGGGGATCGCGGTCGCCGCGACGACCGTGGGCTCGGCCGGCTGGACCACCGAGGCGACGACGACGAGGACGGCGAGCGCTGCGACCAGCAGCACGCCGGGGGCCAGGAAGATCCGCCAGTGCGGGTGCAGGTCCAGGACGATGGTCTCGTCGGTGTTCAGCAGCTTGGTCGGGTATCCCACCTGCCGGATGCTAGACCACGGGCCCGAGCGCCATGTCGACGACCCAGCCGGCGATCACGGGGGTGGCGGTGGGGCCGGGGTGGAACCCGTCGGGGCCGAAGTCGCTGGTGGGGGTCCCGATCTGCACCACCTGCACCGGCGTGTGGGCCAGCCACCGCGCCTGCCGGCGTCCGACCCGGCCCGTCAGCACGCCCACGGCATGGCGCACCGGTGACGGCAGCGCCGGGGCGTGGCGCAGGTCGGGGGCGCCCACCAGGACCACACGGGCGCCGCCGGACGCGGCCAGCACCGCCTCGGCGACCCGCAGGTGGTCCGTCCGGATCGCGCGCAGGCGTCGGCCGCCCAGGCCGTCGTTGACACCGACGGACACGACCACGATGTCGGGGTCCAGGTCGGCCAGCCCGTGCAGCTGGCTGTCCACGACGTCATGGGTCCGCGCCCCGCTGCGACCCCGCTGCGTCAGGTGCACGGGTCGTCCGGTGCGCTCCGCCAGCGACATGGCGATGCACACCGGCAGCGTCCGCTCGGACTGCTGGATCCCGTCCCCCTCCATGACTGAGTCGCCCAACGTGACCAGGCGCAGGGGGTCCGACGCCGCCGCCGGTCCGTGCACCGTGCCGTCCAGGGCGTGGTCCCGACGCAGCGAGACGGCGTGCCGGCGCGCCCTGCGGACCCCACGGACGTTGTGCACGGTGATCCCGAGCAGCAGCCCGGCGCCGGCCAGGCCGGCCAGAGCTGGGCCGGCCAGAGCTGGGCCGGCCA
>JBFKGB010000419.1:0-3189 GCA_041633535.1 Euzebya sp.
GAGTCGGGGATGCCGTACATCAGCGTGTGGAACAGCTCGGCGAACCAGGTCATCGGGTTGAACCGCAGCACCCGGACCCAGCGCTCGCCGTTCTCGAACAGGCTGACCGTCACCAGCGAGTAGATGACCGGCGTCATGTAGAACCAGACGGTCATGATGACCTGCATCAGCTCGGTCAGGTCGCGGAACTTCACGGTCAGGGCGCCGAAGAGCATCGAGACGCCGGCGGTGAACAGCGCGACCAGGACGACGCCCAGGATGATCAGCGGGACCAGCTCGGGGTGGAAGCCGCGGTACCACAGGAACAGCGGCGTCACGGCGACCAGGGCGAGCAGCAGGTGCACGACCTGGGCGATCACCAGGCTGAACGGGATCAGCTCACGCGGGAAGTAGACCTTGGTGATCAGCGAGCCGTTGGCCACGATCGAGCCGGCCGAGGCCGTGACGGAGTTCTGGAAGAACTGCCACACCAGGTAGGCGGCCAGGAAGAACGTGGTGAAGTTGCCGTTGCCGAACGGCACCCGCAGGAACGTCGCGAAGACGACGGTGAAGACCGCCGCCATCAGCAGCGGGGTCAGCAGCGTCCAGGCCACGCCCAGGGCAGAGCCCTTGTAGCGGACCTTCAGCTCCTTGGCGACGAGGTTGCGGAGCAGATCACGGCTCTGCCAGACCTCGGTCGCGACGACGGCAGGTGACGACATGTGTCGCAAGTGTGCCAGCCGCAGGCCGCCTGACCCCCTGCCCCCCGGTCCATGGTGAGCAGGATCCACCATGGTGGATCGTGCTCAGGTCAGTCCAGCAGGTGTGGGTTGGTGATGCCGGTGCCGGCGAAGGCGGCGATCGGGACCCCGTCGCTGCGCACCAGGCGGTCGCCGACCGCGGCCAGGACCAGGCCGCCGGGGACCGGGTCGGGGCGGCCCGGCGCCGTCATCCCGGCGACGACCCCGAGGCCTGCGGCGGACAGCGGGTCGGCGGTGACGTCGATGCTGACGTGGCGCGGGCCGCTGGGGCCGGTGTCCACGCCGCCCACGACCGTCGTCGCCAGCCACACCGGGTCGCTCACGTTGATCGGGTCGTTCGGTGAGGTGGCCCGGGTGGTGCGCTGCATCGTGGTGTCACCGACCACGACCTGCTGCCCGTCCAGGCCGTAGGCGTAGCGCAGCCCGTCCGGCGACAGGGCGGCGGCCGTGACGAACCCGGTCGTCGTGGTCAGGGGCACGGCGGGCTCGGCACCCGCGACGTCGACCAGGCTGAGCCCGGTGGAGCTGCCGGCGAACCCGACCACGCTGGTCAGCACGATCGCCCCTGTCCCGCTGGCGAACACCGGGGTCGGGCCGACCGCGTCGAACCCGGCGAGGACCGCGGAGAACTGGGTCAGCGGCGTCACGCTGCCGTCCAGCGCGATCCGAACGGGCACGGCCCCCGCCCCGGCCGTCGACCGGGTGGCCACGACGGCGGCGCCGTCGGGTGTGAACTGCGCGTCGCGGTAGGACACGCTGGTCTGCGCCGGCACCAGGACCGTGGGCTGGGCGAAGTCCGGGCCGTCGACCAGCAGCAGCGAACCGTCGCGCTCGACCACCGCCCGCCCACCGTCGGGGGCCACGCGCAGCTCCTCGCAGCCGTCACAGACCGCGGCGATGCGGGGGTTGACACCATCGGCGCCGACCAGCCGCAGGTGGCCGGTGGTGCGGTCGGTCGCGTCGTCGGCCGTCAGCAGCAGGATCTGCGTGGCGGGAGGGGGCGGCGCCTGCACCACGTAGGCGGCCTGCGCGGTCTGGGTGGCGCCGCCCGGCAGCGTGACGACGACCTGCAGGACGCAGTCGGTCCGGGACGCGACCTGGACGGTCAGGGCGCTGGCCGTCGTGCTGGCCGGGCCGGCCAGGCAGCCGCCACCGGCCGCCAGGGTGGCGATGTCGCCGGTGACGGTGATGGTCACCGGGTCCCCCGTGTCGACCTGGCTGCCGTCGGGCGGGTCGATGTCGATCGTCGCCGCTGCGGGCAGGCCCAGCAGGACGCGGGCACGCTCGCAGGCCTGGGGCACGGTGACGCAGGTCAGGACCGGGGACGGCCCGCCCTGGCGGGTCGTGGCCCAGGCGGACCCCTCGGTCAGCCAGTCCTCGGTCGCATCGGGCAGGTCCCCGCCGTTGGCCAGGACGATCGGTGCGTCGAAGGCCGCGGAGTGACCCGCGGCGGCGAAGCCACCGGCCCAGGCGTCGGGGTCCTGCCCCTCCACCCGGCTGACGCGTTCGACGTCGGCGGCCGATGCCGCACAGCGGTTGTCCGCGATCTGCGTCGCCGTCCCGAAGCGGTCACCGCCGGCGACGCGCTCGACGGTGCCGACCAGGCCGGCCAGCTCGGTGACGACGGACTCGCTGACCGCCGCCGTGCCGCCCAGGACGAAGGCCGTGTCGATCTGCCGGTCCGCCAGCCAGCGGCGGGTGGCCCCGGTCAGCACCTCGGTCTGGGTCAGCAGGATCGGCCAGCGGTTCGCCGCGGCCCAGCCGCCGGCGGCCAGCGCGTCGGCGAAGGCCTGGGTGGGATCGCTGGCGCCGTCGGCTGCGAACCCACGGGCGATCAGGACCGTGTCGGCCCCCTCGGCCCCCAGGTCGGCGACCGCGGTGGCGGTCTCGAAGCGCGAGGGGCCGAACGCGCGCACGACGTCGTAGCCCAGGTCGGCCAGCTCGTCGGCGACAGCGGGCTCGATCGCGGCCTCACCACCCAGCAGCAGGACCTCGGTGGGGGCCAGCTCGGTCAGCTGCGCCTTGACCCGGTCGGGCACCGGCCCCGACCGTGGCACCAGCAGCAGCGGGCTGTCGGCCTGCAGCAGCCCTGAGGTCATGGCGTCGGCGAACTCGTCGTCACGGCCGATCAGCACCCGGTCGGCGGTGGTGAAGGTCTCGTCGGTCAGGCGCGAGGCGATCTCGGAGTTGGACAGCCCCTCCTCCCCCTCCTTCACGATCGAGAGGGTGTCGGAGGGGGTCTGTGCCCCGACGACGGCCGGGACCGTCGCCAGCACCAGCGCCATCACGAGGAAGGGGAGGAGTCCCCGTGCGGTGCGCGACCGGTTGTCCTGCATGTCTGGCCATCCCATCCCTCAGACGCCGACCGTCCGTCGACGACTGCAATCTAGGCGCATGCCATGGGGATGGTCCACGACAACGCGGAGGGGCCGGTCCAGGTGGACCGGCC
>JBFKGB010000420.1:0-3188 GCA_041633535.1 Euzebya sp.
ACCAGCCGGTCACCCCGGGACCACCAGCCGACACGTGACCCGAAAGGGCCCACCGGCGGAGCGGGCAGGGTCAGCGGACGACCTGACGTCATGCCGGCTCGTCGGCCGGCTCGTCCACCAGGAGCTCCCGGGCCGCGGCGACGACCGCAGCGGCCACCGGGACCCCCAGCAGCGCACCCAGGACACCGGCGAGGATGCCGCCGACGGCAAGGGCGACCAGCACGGCGGCGGGGTGCAGCGGCAGCTCGTGGCCCATGATCCAGGGCTGCAGGACGTTGCCGTCCAGCTGCTGCACGCCGGTGTAGACGGCCAGCACGATCAGGGCCATGGTCGTCCCGCCCTCGGTGAAGGCCAGCGCGACCGCCAGACCTCCGACGACGAACGCCCCGACGGTCGGTATGAAGGCGGCCATGAAGGTCAGCACCGTCAGGACCGCGGCCAGGGGGACGCCCAGGGCGAACAGGGCGATGCCGGCCAGGGCGGCGTCGGCGGCCGCGACCACCGACAGGCCACGCACGTACCGGGCGACCGTCCCGAAGGCCGCACCCCCCATGCGGTCCGCCAGCGCACGACGCTCCACGGTGAGGGCGCTGGTGGCCCAGCGCCACATGGCGGCGCCGTCCCGCAGCAGGAAGAAGGACAGGACGACGGCCAGCGCGATACCCGACAGCAGCTCGGCCCCGACCCGCAGCCCCGAGGCGGCAAGGCCTGTCCCGTCGCCACCGCGCTGCAGCAGCCCGGTGATCGAGCCGTCCTCGGGGACGGGCAGCGAGGGGAACCGGGTGCTCAGCTGACGCACCGCCTGCTCGACCTGGTCCAGCAGCGCGGGGACCTGCTCGGCCACCTGCAGCCCCACCGCCCACAGCAGCCCGACGATGACACCGACGCCGGAACCGACCAGGGTCAGGGCGGCTGCGCTCCGTGGCAGGCCGGTCCGGACCAGCCGGGTCATCAGCGGCGACAGCGTGGCGGTGGCCAGGAGGGCCAGCAGCACCGCGACGACGACCACGTGCAGGACCGCGACCAGGCGGGCCAGCAGGATCAGCGCGATCGCGATCCCCACGAACTGCCAGGCGCGGCGGCCTGCGGCAGCCAGCGACACCCGGTCGGTGCGGAGGCGGGCCGGCGGATCGGGCGCGTCGGTGTCGGCCGCGACTGGCGGGGTCCGTGTCGTGGTCATGGGTGGGCCCTTCCCGGCCCGTCGCCCCGGCTACCTGACCCGGAAGCTGTCCTCGCCGTCGAGCACGCCGACGTCCGCGACCGTCACGTCGGCCACGGACGCCGCGGCCGGGCCCACACGGCAGAACCGGACCACCTGCTCCACGGCCGCCGGGGTGCCCTGCACCTCGGCCTCGACGCTGCCGTCCGGCCGGTTGCGGACCCAGCCGGTCACGCCGGCCGCCCGGGCCGCATCACGGGTCGAGGCACGGAAGAACACGCCCTGGACCCGGCCGGTCACGTGCAGGTGTCGGCGGACCACGTCAGCCATGGCTGCCCCTAGCCCTCGCCGCGACGCTCGAAGTGGCGTTCCAGCCCGTGCCAGACCGTCGGGTAGTCGTCCTGCAGCGCGGGCACGGACGCGGCGTAGTCGGTGGGCACCAGGGGGTAGCGCGTCTCGAACATGAAGCTGAGGGTGTCCGCGAGCTTCTGGGGTGCCAGGTCGCTGGACGTCGCCTTCAGCCAGGCGTCGTGGTCGGGCCCGTGCGGGAAGTACTGGTTGTGCAGGCTCATCCCGCCGGGGGCGAACCCCTCCTCCTTCGCGTCGTACACGCCGTGCACGATGCCCATGAACTCGCTCATCGTGTTGGAGTGGTACCAGGGCGGTCGGAAGGTGTGCTCGCCCACCAGCCAGCGGTCGGTGAAGACCACCACGTCGATGTTGGCGACGCCCGGATCGGGCGATGGGCTGGTCAGCACCGTGAAGATCGAGGGGTCGGGGTGGTCGAAGCTGATGGACCCCATCACGTTGAACAGCGAGAGGTCGTAGACCCACGGGACGTGGTTGCCGTGCCAGGCGACGACGTCCAGCGGTGAGTGGTCCAGCGGACACACCAGCAGCCGCCCGTCGAACTTCATGAACAGCTCACCGGGCCGGTCATGGTCCTCGTAGGCCGCGACCGGGTGACGGAAGTCACGCGGGTTGGCCAGACCGTTCGCGCCGATCGGGCCGCGCTCGGGCAGCTCCAGCAGGGTGCCGTAGTTCTCGCAGACGTAGCCACGAGCACGAGGGTCCAGAAGCTCGACCCGGAACTTCATCCCCCGTGGCATCAGCGCCATCTCGCCCGGGCCGGCGTCAAGGACACCGCACTCGGTGTGGAAGCGCAGCCGCCCCTCCTGCGGCACGACCAGCAGCTCGCCGTCGGCGTCGAGGAGGTAGGTGTCGACCATCGACTCGTCGGCCATGTAGATGTGGGCGGCCATGCCCGCCTGCATGCGCACGTCGCCGTTGGTCGCGATCGTCCGCAGCCCGGTCAGGAACGTGGTGGACCCGTCGGGGAAGGGCGGCGGGTCCCAGCGGAGCTGACCCAGGATGGGTGAGGTGTCCCGGTCCGGCCCGGTCCGGATGTGGTGCTGTCCGATCTCGGTGAACCGCCACGCGTGCCGGACGGATGGCCGGATCCGGTACAGCCACGTCCGCCGGTTGCGGTGGGAGGGGACGGTGAAGGCCGTCCCGCTGAGCTGCTCGGTGTAGAGGCCCAGCGGCGGCTCCTGCGGGTTGTTCTGTCCCTGGGGGAGGGCACCCGGCACGGCCTCCGAGGCGTGCTCGTTGCCGAAGCCCGTCTGGTAGCGCAGCGGTTCGTCGGTCACGGTCGTGGTCCCTCCTGACCGGTGGCCAGCCGGTCGGTGTCGCTCTGTCACAGCCTGTCGCCCTGTCACAGCCTGCATCGGTCACAGCTTTCGTCGACGGTACCCCGCGACGTCCGCTGGGTGAACACCCATGTGCGGTGGGCGCACGACTGCCTGCGGTGGTCCACGTCTCGTTGCCACAGGACCGGGCTGCAAGACTGGGCCGCACCATGATCCTTGCCCATGCCCTGCCCCAGAGCGTGGGCGCGGTCCCGCTCACCGTCATCCTCACCGCGCTCATCGGGCTGTACCTGGGGGCCAGCACCGCCGGCGCACGGCGCGCCGCCGCCCTGATCGGCGGCGCAGCACCTGCCCGCCGCGCCGTCCAGGACCACGACGAC
>JBFKGB010000421.1:0-3165 GCA_041633535.1 Euzebya sp.
GATGCCGACCCGGGTGCGCACGCGAAGGCGTACGCCGGTCTCGGGGATCGCGGCCTGCAGCAGGTCCTGCACGGCACGGGAGGCCGCGCGGATGCGCACCGCCTCATCGGTGCGGAAGGTCAGGGCGTAGCGGTCGTGGCTGATCCGCGCGACCTCGGTGACCGTGTCGATCGTGACGCCGCGCAGGCGCTCGGCGAGCTTGGCGGTGATGTGGTCGGCGCTCTGACGGCCGAAGCTGGACTCGAGCTCGTCCAGGTCGACGATCTCGATGATGGCGACGGCATGGGTCGTCGGCTGGCGGACCAGCAGGCCCTCGACGTTGGGCAACCCGGTGGTCCGGTCGTTCAGGGCCAGGTGCCGCAGCTCGTCGGACCGGGCACGGAGGTCCTCGACCAGCTGCGCGGTCAGCACGGCGGACCCGGCGTGACGGATCAGCCCGACCGCCAGGCGCCGGTCGGTGTCGTCGAAGGTCGGCAGGTTCCCTCGGCGGTCCTCCAGGACCACGACGCCGGCGACGTCGTCGTAGAGGAACGAGGCGATCACCGCCTGCGGTCCGGTCGCCCCCAGCAGCGCCGGCTCCGGACGGGGGTCGGCGGCGGCCAGCAGGATCCCGTCGACGGCCCGCGCGGCGAGACGGCGGACGGCCACCGGGCTGACCCCGGCCTCGGTGCGCACGTCCTCTCCGTCCAGGACGTGACGGATGCCGGCGGGGCCGCTGGCCAGGTACAGCACGGCGCTGCGGGCACCGACGCTGCGCTCGGCCTCCCGCAGGATGTTGGCCACCACGTTGCTGCTGCGGGGGGTCGTGTGCACCGCGTCCATGAAGGCGTACAGCGACGACAGGCTCCGTAGCCGCTCCGCCATCGCGTGACGGGTGCGGTTGGTGGTCACCAGGGTCAGGAAGACCCCGACCAGCGCCAGGGCCGCGATCGGTCCCTCTGCCAGTACGATCGCGCCGAACACGGCCAGCGACGCCGACAGCCCGGTGGAGTAGGCGATGCCGACGGCCATCCCCGACAGCGCGTCCCGGCGGATCCGCCCGGCGGCGCAGCGCATGGCCACCAGCACGCACCCGTAGGTGGCGACGTCGGCCGCCACCATCGACAGGATGATCGCACCCCACAGCCCCGGTCCGGCCGCCTGGCCGCCGGGCGCGAGGGTCGTCAGGACGGCGGTCACGATCCAGGTCTCCAGGGCGAAGGACCCGGCGTTGAACGCCAGCTTCTCGGGTGGGTTCCGCCAGCGCAGCCCCATCCCCGCCGCCCCGCCGGCGACCCGGGCGATCAGCGCCGCGGCAGGCCCCGCCGTCAGGACGCCGAGGACCGTCAGGACCCCGCTGACGGTCATGTGCATCGTCTCGCCCCGGTGCTCCAGCGTCAGCGGGAACCACTCGCTCAGGAAGACCGCCGTGAACAGGATCGCCAGTGCGTAGCCGTTGGGGGCGCTCAGCGGCATCGGCGGGAACACGGCCCACAGGACCGCTGCCAGACCGATCAGCACGACGTCCAGCACGACGACGGCGCGCGGCACGCGCCGGGTCACGGGACGACCGGTGTGAGGGCAGCACGGGGCCGCGGTGAGGGCATTGGTCAGTTATAGCTTGACCGGCGGCGCAGATGACGTATAACTTACTGAGAGCCATCATCAGGTTTCACTACGCAAGGTTACCTTAGGGTAGTCTTTGGTAGCCCAAAGTGACTACACGGGAGAGAGAGAACGACATGTCTGCATCCAAGAGCGGTAGCTGGGGTTTCGCGAGCGGCAGCTGGGGGTTCGACTCTGGCAGCTGGGGCTTCGAGTCGGGCAGCTGGGGCTTCGCGAGCGGCAGCTGGGGCTTCGCCTCCGGCAGCTGGGGCTAGTCCGCGACGGATCGCAGATCGGAAGGGGTTGACCGCATGTCACTGCTCATCGACGAACGTGTTGTCGGGGGACGCCCGGCGCGGCCGGTGCCCGTCGACCGCGACCTCCCGGCATCCTTCCTGAAGCGGGTCCTGCTGGCGCTGCTGCCGCAGACCTGAGACGCCCGCGGCATGATCGATCCGTGGCGATCGATCACGACGGGACTGAACGGCGCAGGGGCGTGACGCCCCTGCGTCTTCTCGTTGCCGGGTCGGCCCTCTCGGGCATCGGTGACGGGCTGTTCGCGGCGGCGGCCCCCCTGCTGGTGGCCGGCCGGACCGACAGCGCGGTCCTGGTCGCCGGCGTGCTGGCCGCCCACCGCGCCCCGTGGCTGCTGGCCTCACTCCATGGGGGCGCACTGGTGGACCGCTCGGACCTGTCGCGTCTGCTGCCCCGCATCGACCTGGTCCGTGCCCTGGTCCTGGTGGTCCTCACGGCGGCCGTCGCGACGGGGACGGCCGTGATCGCCACGACCTACCTGGCGGCGTTCGTCGTCGGCCTGGGCGACACGACCGTCGCATCGGGCCTGCAGGCCGCGGTGCCGCGCATGGTCGACGACGACCGGCTGGAGGGCGCCAACACCGCGATGTTCATGTCGCAGTCGCTGACCGAGCACCTGTCCGGGCCCGCCCTGGGTGGGCTGCTGTTCGCCGTGGCGGCCGGGCTGCCCTTCGGCATCGACGCCGTCACCTTCGTGCTCGCGGCGGCCCTGATGGCCAGGAGCCTGCCGTCGGGCCGCGGCCTCGGCACCGAGGACGACGCGCCCGGCCGGATGGGTGCCCAGGTGCGCGAGGCGGTGGGCTGGATCACCCGCCACACCGCGATGCGCCGGCTGACCGTGATGACGGGCATCCTCTCTGCCGCCCAGGCCGGCGTCCTCGCGGTCCTGGTGCTGCTGCTCCGTGACACCTATGGCGCCGCCCCGGCCGCGTTCGGCCTGGTCCTGGCCGCCGGTGCCGTGGGGAACCTCGCAGGGGCCGCGGTCAGCCGCTGGATGAGCGCACGCCTCTCCCTGCCGATGATGATCCTGCTCCTCGGTGTCGCGGCCGGGCTGGCCTACGTCGTCATGGCGAGCAGCCGGTCGGTCCCCGTGGCCGCTGCGGCGATGGCCGTCGAGGGCCTGGCCGTCGGTGTCGTGTTCGTCACCGGGCTCTCCTTCCGGCAGCGGGCGACACCGCCACGGATGCTGGGTCGCGTGTCGGCCGCCTTCCGGCTGGTGGTGTTCGGCGTCATGCCCCTCGGGGCGGTCCTCGCCGGGCTGGCGAC
>JBFKGB010000422.1:0-3156 GCA_041633535.1 Euzebya sp.
CAGCGTGACCAGACCGGCTGCGGTGAGGATGCGCGAGGAGTTCATCCCGTCCTCTTCGACGTCGAGGGTCGGCCTTCCTGCCCACGGCGACGGTGGGCCGAAGGACTCGAGGCAACCGGGTGGGGGCGGCGTTGTGTGGTCGGCAGGTGCCGTGTCCGGGGAGGGACCGCCATGCGACCGACCGTGCCCGTGATCGTGCTGCTCGCGCTCGTGCTGCTGGGGCTGCCAGGGGTCAGCGTGTCCGGACAACCGACCAGCGTGACGACGGACTTCAGCGACACCGTGGACGTCGTGAAGGACGAGGTGATCTCCAACGCCGAGGTGGCCGTCCGCCTGGTCGAGGCCACCCCGTCGTTGACCGGTGCCCCCCGCATCGCCGTCGCCCGTGACGACGTGTTCGCCGACTCGATGTCCTCGGGACCGTTGCAGGGCGACAGCCCGCTGCTGCTGGTGCCGACCTCCGGGACCCTCCCGACGCGGACAGCCGACGCGATCCGCGAGCTCGGTGCGGGCCAGGCGGTGCTGCTGGGCGGCACCGCGGCGATCAGCCCCGGCGTCGAGGCCCAGCTGGCCGGCCTGGGGCTGCAGACGACCCGGCTGGCCGGCCCCGACAGGGTCGCCACGGCGGTGGAGATCGCCCGCAGCGAGGCACCGACCGCGCAGACGGTGATCCTGAGCCGCGCCTTCGGGAGCGCCACAGGCGACCCGACGCAGGCCTTCGCCGACTCCCTCGCCGTCGGCGGGTGGGCGGCTGCCACCGGCTGGCCGGTGCTGCTGACGGACTCCACGACCCTCAGCACCGCGACGGCCGACTACCTGGCCACCTCCGCGGTGCAGAACGTCGAGATCGTGGGCGGGACGGCGGCGATCAGTGACGAGGTGGCGGAGGCCGTCGCGGCCATGGGGCTGGCGATCAGCCGCACCGCGGGGCCCAACCGGTTCGCCACCGCCGTCGCGATCGCAGGGAAGCGCGGGGCCGAGTCCGCCGCCGACGTCAGCCGCGTCGTCGTGGCCGAGGGGCAGGACGAGGACGCGTGGGCAGGCGGGTTCGCCGCCGCCGCGCACTCCGCCGCCTTCGACGCCCCGATCGTGCTGACCAACGGCGCCGACATCCCGCCCGAGACCGCCGCGTTCCTGGGGTCGGGGATCGGCCGCCAGGCCGCCGGGCTGCGGCAGGGCGGCGCGGCAGCGTTGACGTGTGTGACCCGCGGGTCCGCGGTCTGCCACGAGGCACGCCGTCTGCTGGGCCTGCCCGAGGCGGCCATCGACATCTCGCCGGGCGGCGGGCCGGTCGTGGCCGGCACCACCGTGCAGGTGACGGTCAGCGGTGACGGGCCCCTGCTGGTCATGGCCAGCGGGTCGTGCCTGGACGGCCCGCTGCCGCTTACCGCCGGGGGCGGCCAGGTCGTGCTGGCCCGGGACCACCCCTGTGACCTGACCGTGCAGGTCACGTTCCCCGACGGCACGGTGCAACGGTCGACGGCCAGCTACGACGACGACGTGCCCCTGCCGCCAGCGGCGACGCCGACGCCGACCGTTCCGCCCGTCGGACCCGGTCCAGGCCCGGGCCCGGGTCCAGACCCGACGGACGAGCCGACCGTGCCGTCGACGGGCGCGGTGGACGGCCAGGTCGTGTCGGCCGTGGACGGCAGCCCGCTGGCCGGCGCCGACGTCGTGGTCGGCACCGCCTCGACGACGACCGGGTCGGACGGCAGCTTCGGCCTGACGCTGGCGCCCGGCACCCACACCGCGACCGCGTCGGCGGATGGGTACATCCCCGACCAGCAGGACGTCACCGTCGTCGCGGGGCAGACGACCGACCTCCGCTTCAGCCTGTCACCGGAGCTGACGAGCGAGGACCTGCGAATCGTCCTGACGTGGGGTGAGGAGCCACGGGACCTCGACAGCCACCTGTGGCTGCCGGAGTCCGCGGCGTACCACGTCGTCTACTTCCGGCCGGGCACGCTGGAGTTCTGCCCGTTCGCCGAGCTGGACGTCGATGACACCAGCTCGTTCGGACCGGAGACCATCACCGTCGGCCAGGCGTTCGACGGCGTCTACCGGTACGCCGTCCACAACTTCACGGGCACCCCGTCGCGGCTGGTGTCCGAGGCCGTCGTGCGGGTCTTCGACGCCACCGGTGAGGTGGCCAGCTTCGAGGTGCCCGACGGATCCGACTCGGCGCTGTGGTGGCACGTGTTCGACATCGAGGTGTCAACAGGCGAGCTGCTGCCCGGCGAGGGACTGCTGGAGGAGAGCCCGGAGCCCTACACCGACACCGACGCCGGGTGCACGATCGACGACGTCTGAGGGGGAGCGATGCGCCGGACCATGCTGCTGGCCTGCCTGCTGGCCGCCACCACGCTGCTGCTGGGACCACCCACCGCAGGAGCGGCCGTGTCCACGACGTTCAACGACGCGCTGGACGTCGCCAAGGACGAGGCCGTGGACAACGTGGAGATGTCGGTCCGGCTCAGCGAGGCGACCCCGGTGCTGCTGGAAGGACCGCGCACCATCATCGCCCGCGACGACGTCTTCGCGGACTCGATGTCCTCTGGTGTGCTGCAGGGCGACAGCCCGCTGCTGCTGGTCCCGCCAGACGGCCCCCTCCCCGACCGGGTACGCCGGCTGCTGCTGGACCGGGCCCCCCAGCAGGTCATCCTGCTGGGCGGCGAGCAGGCGATCAGCCCGGTGGTGGAGGCCGAGCTGCAGATCCTGGGCATGGACGTGCAGCGCCGGTCCGGGCCGACCCGCATCTCGACCGCCGTCGCGATCGCCCGGACCGACGTGCCGCAGGCCCACACCGTCATCCTCAGCCGGGCCTTCGGCGACGGCGACCCGACGCGGGCGTTCGCGGACTCCCTGGCCGTCGGGGGCTGGTCCGCCGAGACTGGCTGGCCGATCCTGCTGACCGCCCAGGACCAGCTGAGCCCGGTGACCGCCGCGTACCTGCGCGACTCGCAGGTCCAGCGCGTCCAGGTCGTCGGGGGCACCGCCGCGATCAGCGCGGCGGTCGAGCAGGAGCTGGAGGCCATGGGCATGCAGGTCGAGCGGACCGCCGGGCCCGACCGCTTCGCGACCGCCGTGGCGGTGGCGGGCAAGCGTGGCGCGGTCAGCGCCGACGACGTGGCACGGGTGACGCTGGTGGAGGGGCAG
>JBFKGB010000423.1:0-3152 GCA_041633535.1 Euzebya sp.
GAACAGGGGCGGCGCAGCCACGCCCACAGGTGTCTGGACTGACGCGGATCGTTTTCAGGAGATGGCGAGCGCAAGGCGGCCCGCGGGCGTCTGGACTGACGAGGAGCGGAACGAAGTGAGCACCGCAGGAGGGAAGATGTCCGCTGGAGGGCCGCCTGAGCACGCCATCTCCCCGATGAGTACAGACCCGATAGACGAGGCCCACCGTCAGTGGGTCGCACACGGGTGGGCCGACGCTGCCGACGGGATGGCGCTGATCACGTCGATCACCCGGGTCCAGCAGGTGTTCCAGCAGCGCATCGACGACGCGCTGCGTCCGTTCGACCTGACGTTCGCGCGCTACGAGATCCTGATGCTGCTGTCCTTCAGCCGTGAGGGGGCCCTGCCGCTTCGGGTCGTCGGCAGCCGGCTGCAGGTCCATCCGACATCGGTCACCTCGGCCCTGGACCGCCTGGAGCGACAGGGGTTCGTCCAGCGCGAGCAGCACCCGACGGACCGCCGCTCGAAGCTGGCCCGGCTGACCGAGGACGGCCGGGCGGTGGCAAAGGCCGCGACGGCGGTGCTGAACGAGGACGTCTTCGGTGCTCCGGGGCTACAGGGCGAGGCGCTGGATGCCGTCGCCGCTGCGGTCACCCGCCTGCGTCGGGCGGCGGGCCCAGGCTGAGCTGGCGGTCCTATGCTGACCGCCATGGGCGTCCAGCCGTATGACCACCAGCGCGACCTCGCCGCCGTCCAGCGCATCTGGGAGGACTGCCGCTGGGTCACCGATGACGACGACAAGGCCGCGATGGTGCACTTCCTGCAGGCGGCCGACGCCTGGGTGGCGCGGATCGACGGCCAGGCGGAGTGCCTGGTGGGCACCGTCCCCGGCCGGCTGCGGTACCAGGCCACCGACCTGCCGCTGGCGGTCGTCGCAGGGGTCACCACGTCGTTGGTCGGTCGCAAGCAGCAGCTGGCCGGGCGGGTGACCGCGACCGCGCTGGGTGCCGCCGCCCGTGCGGGGGCGGCCGTGTCGGTGCTTGGGATGTTCGAGCAGGGCTTCTACGACCGGCTGGGGTTCGGCACCGGCAGCTACGACCACGTGCTGACCCTGGACCCGGCGACGCTGCGCGTCGACCTGCCGACGCGGCGCCCGGTGCGCCTGACCGTCGAGGACTGGCAGGAGGTCCACGACTGCCTGATGTCGCGCGTCCGCGGGCACGGTGGTGTCGTCACGGGTCCGGCGGGCCTGACGCGCGCAGAGATGGCGTGGACCGAGACCCCGTTCGGTCTGGGGCTCCGTGACGACGAGGGCACCCTGACGGGCCTGGTGTGGGGCGAGGGAAAGGGTGAGAACGGCCCGTTCACGGTCACCCACCTGGCCCACCGGACCCCGACGGAGCTGCTGGAGGTGCTGGGACTGCTGCGGTCGCTGGACGACCAGGTCCGCTCTGTGAAGCTGACCGAGCCGGTGGGCGTGCAGCTGCAGGACGTGATCCGGCACGTGGGCCGTCAGGAGATCGCCGGCAAGGGGGCGTCGCACGGGTTCCGCCACGAGGCCAGCGCCTGGTGGCAGATCCGGATCCTGGACCTGCAGGCGGCGGTGGCGGCGTGCCGGCTGGACGGCCCGGCGGTCAGGTTCTGCCTGCAGCTGTCCGATCCGCTGGACGACCTGTTGCACGATCCGCTGGGCCGGGCCGGCAGCGCCAGGGCAGCGGGGTCGTGGGTGGTGACGCTGGGCCCGGCGTCCTCCGCACGGCGGGGGAGCGCCGGCGACCTGCCGACGCTGACGGCCAGCGTCAACGCGTTCTCGCGGATGTGGCTGGGTGTCCGCCCTGCGTCCGTCCTGTCCCTCACCGACGACCTGGCCGGCCCGCCCGGGCTGCTGGACGCGCTCGACCGGGTCCTGGCGCCGCTCCCGACCCCTCATCCCGGTCTGGACTTCTGACGCCGACCGGTCCGATGTTGCGCGCCGTGGCTCCACGCCTGCGTAGGTTGTGCCGGATGACCCGACCCGACCCACGAGGGACCCCATGCACATCACCGTCGACGCCCTGCTGATCGACACGCCCGACCCCGACGCGCTGGCCGCCTTCTACGAGGGGCTGCTGGGGTTCGTCCGCACGTTCGAGGACGAGGGGGAGGTGCTGATCGCGGCGGCCGACGGATCAGGCTTCCCGCTGCTGTTCGTCGAGTCCGACGACCCCAAGACCGCGAAGAACCGTCTGCACCTGGACCTGCGTCCGGACGACCAGGCCGAGGCGGTGCGGACCGCGCTGCGGCTGGGTGCGACGCACGTCGACGTCGGGCAGCACGAGGACCCGGACGTGACCTGGGTCGTCCTGGCCGACCCCGACGGCAACGAGTTCTGCATCCTGCAGGGTGGCGTCCCGGCCGACCTCGCGGCGGTCGTGGCGGACGCCGACGCCGACGCGGTGCCGGTGGACCCCCGCACCGGTCTTCCACCCGTGCTGGACGAGCCCGAGGGGCTCGACGAGGAGGACGAGGACGAGGACCTCGACGACCTGGGCGAGGACGAGCACTGACCCTGCGGGGTCGAGGGCCCGCGCCGCGGGCCGCGCCCCGTGTCAGCTTGCGCTGCGCTCCAGCGTGTCGTGCCGGCCGTCGAGGATGTCCTCGGCCAGGTGCTCGAGCTTGCGGCGTTGCGAACGGGCGGCACGACGCATCCGGTCGAAGGCCTCTGACGGCGAGATGTCGAGGTGCTCGGCCAGGGCGCCCTTGGCCTGCTCGATCACCGTGCGGCTCTCGAGGGCGATCTTCAGGTTCTCGGCCAGCTTCCTGGTCTCGGTGGCCAGCCTGGCGTTGTCGATCGCCAGCGCCGAGCGGGACGCGAGGTCCTCGGCGAAGGCGCGGTCGTCCAGGCTCAGCTGCCGGCCCTCGGTGGTCAGCAGCAGCAGCAGCAGACCCAGCACCCGACCCCGCGCACGCAGCGGCACGACGATGCCGGAGGTGACCCCGAAGGCCTGCAGCAGCCGGAGGTGCTCGGAGTCCCGTGCCGCGGCCACGGTCTCGTCCGGGTCGACGACCGGCATGAAGATGGCCTCGCCGGTCCTGGCGGCCTCGAGCAGCTGCTCGTTCTGGACGACAGGCTGATGCTCGACCAGCTGGTCCAGCACGGCCTGCTGCTCGGGCTCACCGTGGGCGGCCGCCAC
>JBFKGB010000424.1:0-3138 GCA_041633535.1 Euzebya sp.
CCGCCAGTCCATGAAGGCCGTCGGCACCTCATCGGCCGGGAGGACCAGCCCGACCGCGGTCTGGGCCGCCCGTCGACCCGCTGCGGTCCCGCCGCTGAGGACCCGACGGGGGCCGCTGGCGTCCACGACCACCCGTGTCCGCAGCCGGCGGCCGCCACGCAGGACGACGTCGTGCGTGCCGCCCGGCGCCGGCTGCACGTCGGTCGCGACCCCCTCGACCACCTGCACCCCCGGGGTGTCGGTCAGGTGCGCCTGCAACGCGGTCGTGGACAGCATCAGGTACTCCCGACCCAGCCGGTGGGTGGTCCGCGCGACGGCCGTGGCGTCGGGCATCCGCGCCGCGACGACCGTGTCGGGCAGCCACGACGGCAGCTCGTCGGCCCAGGCGCCGTAGGTCGCCGGCCAGGGGCGTCCGGGGGCGGGGTCGGTCACGACGACGTGCAGCCCGTGGGCGTGGGCGCGCAGGGCGACCGCGCGTCCGGCCGGGCCACCGCCGACGACGACCAGGTCGACCGTGGGGAGGGGTGCTGACATCGTCGGTGACTGTAGCCCCGGTCCGGACGGGCACACTGGACGGTCATGGCCGCCCCCTCCATCTCGATGACGTTCCGCATGTCCGTCGAGGACCCCGACCTGATGCCCTACTCGCACGCCGAGGTGGCCGTCATCGGGCGGTCCAACGTGGGGAAGTCCTCGCTGGTCAACGCCGTCGCCCGGCAGCGCGAGCTGGCCCGCACCTCGAAGACCCCCGGCCGCACGCAGCTGCTGAACGTCTTCGACGTCACCGTGCAGGGCGGTAGCGGCACGATGGTGGACCTGCCGGGCTACGGCTACGCCAAGGCCAGCCGCAGCGCGCGCGACCGCTGGCAGGAGCGGATGGAGCAGTACCTGCTGGACCGCGAGCCGCTGCGCATGGTGATGGCGCTGGTCGACGGGGAGGTCGGGCCGACGCGTCTGGACGTCGCCACGCTGCGCTGGCTGCGCTACAACGAGATCCCCGTCACGGTCGTGGCGACCAAGCACGACAAGGTCAAGGCCACCGCTCGGCCCAAGCGCAAGCGCGAGCTGGCCGAGGGCGCCGAGGTCGAGCAGGGCGACGTCGTGTGGGTCAGCGCCACCAAGAACGTCGGCATCGACCGGCTGCGCGGCATGATCGGCGGCTGGCTGACCACCGCCCCGCAGGGCTGAGCCCGCTCAAGGATCATGCGCTGACCGACGCGGGCGCCGACCGGACCAGCCGGCGCAACGGCAGCAGCGCCGTCGTGGCGATCAGCGCGCCGGTCAGCAGGGCGACGACGAAGCCGTCGCCGATCGCCCCCGCGACCGCGGTGACCGCAGCCGTGTCGGCACGTCCGTCCAGCACCTGACGGACCGTCTCGGCCCGGCCGGTGCTGGCGGTCACGACCAGCAGGATCACGCCGCCGAACAGGGCGTTGCCAATGGCGAAGCCCAGGTTGCGGACGAACTGGTGGGCCGCGGTCGCCCGTCCCAGCTCGGCCGACGGCGACGCAGCACGCAGGATCGTCAGCGCCGAGTTCGTGGCCGTCCCCACCCCTGCCCCGACCAGCGTGATCGGCACGAAGAGGACGGCCAGGGGCGCCTGCAGCGCGATCGCGGCGGCGACACCCAGCAGGAGGGGTGGGACGGCGGCCACGCCGGTCGCGGTGACGCGGACGGCCGGGACACGGTCCTGGACGCGGCTGGAGACGTTGGCGCCGGTCGTCCAGCCCAGCGTGAAGAACACCACCGACCAGGCCGCGGCCGTCGTCGACACGCCACGGCCTGCGGTCAGGTACAGCGGCACGTACGTCGCCAGCCCGATGGCGCCGGTCAGGGCCAGCGCGACCGTCCACGCCAGCGGGCCCAGCGGGGCGTCCACCACGTGCCGCGGGGCGATCAGGGCCCCGGGGCGGCCGCGTTCACGCCGCAACAGGTAGCCGCCGACCAGGACGGCCACCGCCAGCGCCGGCAGCGACGTGACGTCCAGGGCGTCGACGGCGTACAGGCCCGCGAACGTGATCAGGGTGACCAGCCCCAGCACCAGGGGGTCCAGGCGGATCCGCGGCCCACCGGCCCCCGCGGCCGGTCGCGACGGCATGACGCGCCAGCCGGCGGCCAGCGCCAGCCCACCCAGCGGCAGGTTGACCAGGAAGATCCAGCGCCACGAGGCCACGGCCAGCAGGCCGGCAGCGATGGCAGGACCCGCCACGCTCATGGCGCCCCACACCGTGGAGTTCGCAGCGAAGGCACGCGCGACCAGCCGTGGCGGGTACACCAGGCCCACCGCGGTCAGGCCCACCGCGTTGACCGCACCCGACCCGACGCCCTGCAGCACCCGGGCGGCCACGACCGCCCCCATGCTGGGCGCGATCCCGGCCAGGACACCGCCCACGACGAAGACGCCGACGGCCCACCGGAACACCGTCGCCACACCCACCCGGTCCACCAGCGCGCCGGCAGCCACCGTCGACACGCCGGACGTCAGCAGGTAGGCGGTGATGACCCACGGCAGCAGCGCCACACCACCCAGGTCGGCAGCCAGGCGGGGCAGCGCGGCGGCGACCGCCAGGCCCTCGAAGGCGGACAGCGCGACGGTGGTGAAGATGGCGAGGGACACGCCGCGCAGCTGCGGGCTGAACAGCCCCGTCGCCTCGGACACCGGACCCTGACCTGGCTCGACCATCCCGACACGCTACGTCCCGGCCGTGCTCGCGGAGGATTGCAACTGCGGTGGCAGAGGTATGGCAGGCCCAGGCGGACCGGCGGAGGAGCAGGACATGGCAGGCAGCGAGGTCGGGGAGGCCCGTCCCACGGCCCACGAGGCGGTGGCGGCACCCACCTGGCAGTCCCGGTTCCCCCCGGTGCGGTACTGGGCGCAGGTGGGCGCGATCATCCTGGCGATCGTGGTCGGGCTGCGGACGCTGGCGATCCTGCAAGGGGTGCTGCTGGTCCTGGCCGCCTCCTCGGTGCTGGCCATCGGCCTGCAGCCCGCGATCGGCTGGTTCGAGCGACGCGGCGCCCCCCGTGCGGTGGCGCTGGCCCTCATCATGCTGGCTGGCCTGCTGGCCGCCGCCGGTGCGGTGATGCTGGTCGTCCCCATCGTCATCGAGCAGGTGCGGGGGCTGGTGCAGGCCCTGC
>JBFKGB010000425.1:0-3121 GCA_041633535.1 Euzebya sp.
CGCGGACGGCGAGGCCGACGCGGCACCCGCGGCAGGCGCCGACGACCCCGCCGTGGCGACCGCCGAGGGGTGGCTGCGGGACACCTACCAGCTGGACACCGAGGTGCTCGACGGGCTGACGGTGACCGAGGTCTCCTCCTCGATGGGCGTCACCCACGTCCGCTTCGGACAGCGGGTGGCGGACGTGCCGGTCGTGGACGGCCAGATCACGGTGCACGTGCTCGCCTCCGGTGAGGTCCAGACCGCCACCGATGACCTGGCCCCCGTCGGCGACGTGGGCGCGGCGACCCCGGAGGTGGAGGAGGCCCGCGCCGTGGACGTGGCGGTCAAGGCGGTGACCGGCCAGCCCACGGGCGACCCTGCAGCCCAGCTGGTCTGGCGGCGCAACGGCAGCTCGCTGTCCCTCGCCTGGCGCGTGGTCGTCGCCACGGTCGAGCCGGTGTCGTCGTGGACGGTCCTGGTCAACGCCTCCAGCGGCGCGGTCCTGAGCGTGACCGAGGCCAGCACCGGTCGACACCACCGGGCGCAGCGGGCCCCCGGCGCCGCCGTGGGGGTCCTGCGCGGTACGCCGGTCGAGGTGGCGCGGGCGGAGGTGGCGCAGGTCAGGTCGGCACGTGCGGAGGTGGCGCAGGCGGACGCCTGTGCGGCCCCCTCGCCCGGGGCCTGCGTGTTCCTCCCCGACCCGATCTACGCCGCCGGCGGGACGCTGGCGGACCGTGGTCGGGCCAACGACTTCCTGGCCCCGGTGGCGTTGGAGGGGCTGGACGACCCCTCGGCGCTGGTGGGCGCCTACGTCGACACCGAGCCCGCCGGGGTGCCCGTCCAGCCGACGCGAGAGGCCGACGGCACCTGGGCGACGGGTCGCGCGGGGCGGGGCTTCGAGGCCGCGATGGCCTACTACTGGATCGACCGGGTCCAGCGGCAGCTGCAGCGGCTGGGGGTCACCGGGGTGCTGGACCGGCCGTTCCCCGTCGTCCCCGTCGACCCGGGCGTGGTCGACAACGCCTTCTACTCGCCGGCGGAGGGGACGGTCCACCTGGGTGTCGGGTCCGACGGGGTCAACGAGGGCGAGGACGCCTCGGGGATCATCCACGAGTACGGCCATGCGCTGCTGGACGCCCAGCAGCCGGGCCTGCTGGGTGGGGCCGGTGGCGGGGCCTACCACGAGAGCTTCGGTGACCTGCTGGCCTTCCTGACCACCCTGTCGTCGCGGACCGGCGACGCAGGCTGCCTGTTCGCCTGGGCCGAGGCGGGGCAGTGCCTGCGTCGTGTGGACTCCGACAAGGTCTACCCCGACGACCTGGTGCAGCAGGTCCACGACGACGGCGAGATCTACAACGGGGCCATCCACGACGTGCTGGAGGGCCTGCTGGCCGCCCAGGGGCTGGACCTGGCCGCCTGCCCGGGCACGACCGACTGCGACGAGACGGCCGACCGCGTGCTGGCCACGCTGATGGTGGCCAACGGCTACCTGTCGACCAACCCCTCCCTCCCCGACGTCGCCGAGACGTTCCGCCTGGCCAACGAGGCGGCGTTCGGTGGGGCCGACGCGGCGGTCATCGATGCCGCGCTGGACGCCCACGGCCTGCTGGGCGGCGGGACCAGCATGGTCGACAGCACGGGCGGGGCGATGGCCGACGGGGGTGGTGTCTCGGTGGCCGTGGACATCAGCCACTCCTTCCGCGGCGACCTCGACGTGGTCGTGGGGGTCGTCGACGGCAGCTTCGCGGACCTGTGCGAGCCGGTGCAGCTGTTCACCCCGGACGCCGAGGACGACGCCGACGACCTGATCGGCCAGGTCGACCTGTCCGACACCGGCTGCGCGGCGTTCGCCCCGCCCGCCCCCGACCGGATCTGGTACCTGCAGGTCGTCGACACCCTGGCCGAGGACACCGGCCGGATCAACGGCTTCACGGTGTTCGACGGCGCCGACCCCTACCTGGCCCCCGGTCTGCCCCAGCCGATCGGTGACGCCGACCCCGAGGGCGCGTTCGCGCTGGTGGACGGCTCGGGCGAGCAGATGACGTCGGAGGGCAGCCAGGGCGTGTCGGACACGGTGGAGGGGGACGGGCCGGTCCTCAGCCTGGACATCACCCACACCTACGCCGGCGACCTGGACGTCAGCGCCGGGGTCGTGGACGGCCAGTCCACCATCATCTGCAGCGTCCCGATCGCCGAGCCGGACGCCTCTGACAGCAGCGCCGGGCTGATCGGCGACGTCGACATGGGTGCGTGCGCCGACCTGTACCCACCCAGCCCCGAGCAGCGCTGGTACCTGTGGGTCGTCGACACCGCCGCGGTGGACACCGGCACGGTCGACGCGATGTCGCTGACCGGCCCGGACGGGGTCAGCTACCAGTTCACCGACGTCCCCGTGGCGATCCCCGACGTCGACGTCGACGGCGTGGCCCTGCTGCTGGACGGCAGCGGCGGCGTGTCCGGCCAGGCCGGCGGTGGTGGGACCGCCGCGGGCCTGCTGGCCGTCGAGGTCGTGGCGACCCATCCCTACCAGGGCGACCTGGCGGTCACGGCCGGGGTCCTGTCGGCTGCGGGTGACGTCCTGTGCGAGGTCGCGGTCAGCACACCGGACCCCGAGAACAACGCGGTCGACCTGCGGGCAGACACGTCGATGGCCGACTGCGCCCGGTACTACCCGCCGACGCCGCAGCAGCCCTGGTACGTGTTCGCCGCGGACACGCTGGAGGCCGACGTCGGGACGCTCGACGCCGCCACGCTGGTGGGTCCCGACGGGGTGGTGCACGCCGCTGCTGGCACGCCGGCGGACCTGCCGGACGCCGACCCGACCGGTGTGGTGGTGCTGTTCGAAGGGGACGGCGGCGGCAGTGGCGGCGGGCTGACACCGGCGGCGGGTGGCGGGGACGTCACCGCCAGCTTCCGGATCAGCCACTCCTACGTCGGGGACCTCGAGGTGAACCTCGGCGTCGCCTCGGGCGACGGCACGGTGCTGTGCGAGGTCACCGTCCGCGAGCCGGACCTGTCCGATGGCGCCACCGACCTGGTGCAGGAGATGTCGATGGGCGAGTGCTCGGCGTCATACCCGCCCAGTGGAGACGCCCTGTTCTACCTGCAGGCCATCGACACCGCGGCCGCAGACACCGGC
>JBFKGB010000426.1:0-3106 GCA_041633535.1 Euzebya sp.
CAGCGCCCGCCACAGTCCACCGTCGATCTGGGCGAACAGACCGGCCAGGGCCTCGGGGTCGTCGGGCAGCGCCTCGTGCGTGCGCCGGACCAGGGCGCCGAAGCGCACCGGATGGACCATGTCGGGCGGGCAGAGGTCCTCCGCCGGCGTCTCGACCAGCGTCAGCGAGGCGAAGGCCGACGGCTGCTCCTGCACGGCCCGCAGGACCACCAGGCCGCCGAAGGACACGCCGAGCGCGTGCACCGGCTCGTCGGGCGACCGCTCCTGGATGGTGGTGAGCAGCCGGCGTGCCTGGGTCGGCACGTCGCTGTCGGCCCCGTCGGGTGTGCCCTCGAAGCCAGGTCGGTCGACGACGATCACGCGGTGGTGCGCACCAAGGCGCGGCGCGACGCCGCTGAAGGTCAGGCGCCCGCCCAGCAGCCCGCCGTGGACGGCGAGCAGCGGCGGGCCGTTGCCGACCTCCTCGGCACCCAGCGGCGAGGTCATGCGTCGGGTCCCAGACGGCGGACGTCCATGACCGATCCGCTCTGTGACCGCTCGGCGCCGCGGACGATCATCCAGATCGCGGCGGCGGCCTGCTGCGGGCTGGTCAGGGCGTCGTCGGCGTGCAGCCTGCGGAAGCGCTCGACGTCGGGGAACGTCGCAGCGTCCTGCTCGCGGATCCGCTCCTGCATCCCGGTGGCGACCACCCCGGGGGCGATGGACAGCACCACGGTCCCGCGGTCCAGGTCCTGCTGCTCCAGGCCCGTGGTGCGGACCCAGTGGTCCACCGCGGCCTTGCCGGCGCCGTAGGCGGACCACCCCTGGTAGGCGCTGGTCGCCGCGCCGCTGGAGATGAGGACCAGCACCGACTCCTCCACCGACGGTGAGGCGGCGACGGCGGCCAGGAAGGCCGCGCCCAGCACCTGCGGGGCGGCGCTGTCCAGCAGCACCTGCCGCGTGTAGCCCTCGGCGTCGACGGCATGGGCCGGGCCGATGGGGTCCAGGGTGGCGGCGCTGTGGATGAACACGGCCCGGGAGGGGCGCGCTGCTGCCATCCGGTCCCGCATGTCGGCCGCGACCGTCGGCCAGCGGGCCGGGTCGGACAGGTCTGCGGCCAGGTGGGTCGTGCCGGGGGCCCCGCCGGAACGGGACACGTCCACGACCGTGCCGCTGCCGGCAGGCACCTGTGCAGCGAGCGCGGCGCCGATCCCCGAGGAGGCGCCGGAGATCCAGATGAGCGATTCAGAGGACATGTGCGCGCAGACTATCCATCGGCCGTGGGTAGCCTCGGCCCCCGGATGACCACGACCCTCCTCATCGACACCTCCAGCCTGACCTACCGGGCCTTCTTCGCGCTGCCGACGTCGATCACCGACCCCGACGGCAACCCCGTCAACGCCGTCCGCGGGTACCTCGACATGGTCTCGGCCGTGGTGACCGAGCTGCGCCCCGACGCGATCCACCACTGCTGGGACGACGCCGAGGTGCCTGCCGCACGGCTGGCCGCCTACCCCGGCTACAAGTCGCAGCGGACCGAGGCCCCCGCCGAGATCGTCTGGCAGTTCGCGCTGCTGCGTGACCTCCTGCCCGCGCTGGGGGAGCAGATCACCGAGTCGGAGGGGTGGGAGGCCGACGACGCGATCGGCACGCTGGCGGCCGCCGCAGGCCCCCAGGACCGGGTGGTGGTGCTGACCGGCGACCGCGACCTGATCCAGCTGGTGCGCGACCCCGTGGTCCAGGTCTGGTTCACCGTGTCGGGCACCAAGCAGATGGTCCGCTACGACGAGGCCGGTGTGCACGACAAGTACGGGATCCCGCCGGCCCGCTACGTGGACTTCGCCATCCTCCGCGGGGACCCCTCCGACGGGCTGCCCGGCGTGAAGGGGGTGGGGGAGAAGACCGCCCGCCGTCTGATCGGGGCCTACCCCACCCTCGCGGAGCTGGTGGACGACGCCGACGCCCAGACCCCCGCGCTGGCCCGGACCCTCCGGGCCTCCGCCGGCTACATCGATGCCATGGGCGACGTGGTCCCCGTCAGGACCGGGCTGGACCTGACCCACGTCGGCCCTGACCCCGACCCACAGAAGGTGGCGCAGTTGGAGCAGCGACATGCCCTGTCCGGACCGATCGGCCGCTGGCAGGAGCACCGTCCATGAGCCGGCGCACCCGGGCCGTCCTGGCCGCGGGGCTCGCCCTGGCCGCGATGGCCTGCAGCGAGCCCGCCACCGACGTCACCATCCCCGACCGTTCGGGGCATGTCGCCGACCTCGCCGGGATCCTGGACGCCCCGGCCCTGGAGTCGCGGCTGGCCCAGATCGCCGAGGACGGCCTGGACGTCGTGGCGCTGACCTACGAGACCGAGCAGGCGAACTGCGGCGAGGCGTTCCGCGCGGGCCTGGAGATCGTCACCGGGTGGGACGCCGACGTCGCGCTGGTCGCCGTCGCGCGGCCGGGTGACTTCACCTCCACCGAGGACCTCCGGGAGCGCTGCCTGGGCCTGCGCCCCCTGGACGACTTCGCCGTGGGCCGGGGGCTGCGCGAGGAGATCGCCGAGGTCCTCGTCCCGCCCCTGGCCGCCGACAACCGCTGGGACGAGGCGTTCATGACCGCCGCCGACGCCCTGGCCGCAGACCTGACCAGCGACCCGGCCAGCGACCCGACCGCAGAAGGGACCGAGGGATGACCGTCGACCAGCTCATGCTCCTGATGGAGGAGGCGGCGAAGAACCTGGTCGAGCGCACCGACCGCCCGCACCCCGTCACCCTCGTGCTGCCGCTGGAGGGGTCGACGAAGGTCACCTCGCTGGAGGGGTTCCCCGACGACGACGACGCGCGCACCGACGCGATGAGCGTCTTCGCGGCGACCCAGATGGTCCCCAACAACGCCGCCTGCTTCGGCGTGCTGGCCGAGGCCACGGGACCCGACGGTGAGGACCTGCTGCTGGCCGTCTACGGCGCCCGGCGGCGTGGGGGCTTCATCACCGCGGCCCTGCTGACCGAGGAGGGACTGGGCGAGTTCGCCCTGCCCGAGCCCCTGGAGCCCACCGCCATGCCGTTCGTGCAGCCCCTGCAGCACGCCGCGGACATGTCCGAGCCCCCCGAGGACCCCGGCGCGGTCGGCGCGG
>JBFKGB010000427.1:0-3098 GCA_041633535.1 Euzebya sp.
AGGCCACCGCCATCGCGACGCCCCCACCCGCCAGGGCCGCCACCAGCACCGTTCGCTGCCGCGTCGCCGGCACCCGTCCCAGGACACCGGCGACCCCCCGAAGCACCAGCGCCATCGGCAGCATCAGCGCCAGGAACCGGACGTCCTGCGTGATCGCGACCACGACGACGGCGACCAGCAGGGCCACGTGGCCCCGGTGGATCCGGTCGGCCGGACCGCGGCGGTGCGTGTGCGTTCCAGCGTGCTCATGGCATCCCCCGGTCTGCGGCTTTGTGTACGGCGCAGGCTACGCCCGTATGGTCCGCGCCATGGGTTCGCACTGGGCGTTGCAGCTGGCCGGCTACCGGCGTGAGGTCGCCGAGACCTACGCCGACGTGCGCGCGGCCGAGGGCGGTGCTGACGCCTGGCAGGCCTGGCGGACCCGACGCGATCGCCTGATCGGCACCCACCCGCAGTCGCCCCTCCCTGCAGACCGCCGCACCGACAGCTGGACCACGCCGTTCTTCGACCACGACCCGGCGATGCGGCTGACCGCGCCGCTGCGACCCGTCGCCGACCCGGCCCGCTTCCAGATCCCCCACAGCGGCGACGGCGTGACGACGTTCGCCGAGGTCGGGACCGTCGACGTCCTCGGCTCGACCCTCACGGTGTTCTGGCTGGACGCCTACGGCGGCGGGCTGTTCCTGCCGTTCCGCGACGCCACGTGCGGCGAGGAGACCTACGGCGGCGGCCGCTACCTGCTGGACACCGTCAAGGGCGCCGACCTGGGCACGACCGCCGACGGCGACCTGGTCCTGGACCTGAACCACGCCTACCACCCGTCGTGTGCGTGGGACGCGGCCTGGTCGTGTCCCCTCGCGCCCGCCACCAACGTCATCGACGTGGCGGTGCGGGCGGGGGAACGTCTGCCGCTGGGCTAGCCCGCGGTGATCGAGTCGGCCACCAGCACCGGACCGATCTGGCAGAACGTCACGATGCCGGGGTCCACGGTGCCGTCGACGGTGATCTCCTCGCCCGCCCGGGCGATGACCTCACCAGCGGCGTCGGCGATCACGCCGTTGGCCGGGTCGACGGCCACGTCGGCGCCGGTGTCGGCCAGCAGCTCGTAGCGGTCCCCGTCGATCTCGACGAACACGCAGCCCCCCTCCACCTCGGACAGCCCCAGCGTGCCCGTGGCGGGCAGCCGGACGTCCGCGGTCATGTCGGGCTCCGGCCGCTCCATGCCGTCCGCGTCATCGGTGGGCGTGGGGGTGCTGTCGCCGGGGGTCGCGTCCGTCGGCTCGACCGTCCCCTCCACCGGGTCCTCGACGGACGCGGCGTCGTCGGCGCTGGCGCAGGCTGACAGCAGCAGCGCCACGACCATCAGCAGCACGACGTGGGGGAGGGGGTGGCGGTTGCGCATTCCGGGGTGCTCCTGGTCGTGTGGGGTACCTGCACAGGGTCCGACGCCTGCGACACTCCGACGGTTCCATGGAGGTGCTGCTGGCCACGACGGTCGACGAGGTCGACGGCTGGCTGGCGCGCGCTCGCAGCGCCCCGTTCCTGGCCGTGGACACCGAGACCACCGGGTGGGATCCCTGGACCGACACGATACGGCTGATCCAGGTCGCCGCAGACCCCGGGCACAGCGTCCTGGTGGTGGACACGGCCGTGCTGCCGCCACAGGTGCTGGCCGACGTCCTGGCCGACCCCGACACCCTGAAGGTGTTCCACAACGCCGCCTTCGACCTGCGGATGCTGTGGCAGGCCGGTCTGGTCGTCACCCGCGTGGCCGACACGATGCTGGCCCAGCAGCTGCTGGACCACGCCGGCCCCGGGACCGTCGGCGCGGCGCTGGCGGCGATCAGCCTGCACCGGCTGGGTGTCGAGCTGGACAAGTCGGTCCGCACGACCTTCGAGGGGGACGGGCCCCTCACCGCCACCCAGGTGGACTACGCCGCGACCGACGCACGGGTGACCTGGGACGTCTTCGCCCAGCAGACGCGGGAGCTGACCGCCCAGGGCATGGTCGAGGTGGCCCGCTGCGAGTTCGCCGCCGTCGCCCCGCTGGCCGCCATGAACCTTCGGGGCGTCGCGATGGACGCCGCGGCGTGGCACCGCGTCGTCGCCGTGACCGAGGACCGGCTGCCCGACCTGGAGGCGCAGGCGCAGCAGGCGCTGGTGACCGCCGACTCGCCGCAGAACCTGTTCGGTCCCGAGCCGGTCAACCTGGACTCGCCCGAGCAGGTCCTCGCGGCGCTGGCGCGGGTGGGGGTCCAGGTGACCTCGACCAAGGAGTCGGTGCTGTCCGACCACGTCGACGTGCCCGCCGTCGGGGCGCTGCTGGCCTACCGGCAGGCCGCCAAGATCGTCAACGGCTGGGGCGGCGACTGGGTCGACCGTGCCCGCCACCACGCCACCGGACGGATCCACCCCAGCGTCCGCCAGATCACCGGCACCGGGCGGATCGCCCACTCCGACCCGAACCTGACCCAGATCCCCAACGATCCGGTCTACCGGCGGTGCGTCACCGCCGCGCCCGGCAACGTCCTGGTGGTGGCCGACTACTCCCAGCAGGAGCTGCGGGTGCTGGCGGCGGTGTCGGGGGACGCCGCGCTGACGCAGGTGTTCTCCTCCGGCGCGGACCTGCACGTGCAGACCGCCGCCACCGTCTTCGGCGTGCCGGCCGACGCCGTCACCAGCGGCCAGCGGAAGGCCGCCAAGGCGCTGAACTTCGGGCTGATGTACGGCATGGGCGCCGCCGGGTTCGCCCGGGCGACCGGGACCGACGTCGCCACCGCCCGACTGATGATGGACGCCTACTTCGCCGGCTACCCCGACGTCGCGCGGTGGCTGAAGGCGGTCGAGCGGCAGGCCCGAAGGACCAACCTGGTCGCCACCCCCCTGGGCCGTGCCCGGCACATGGTGGACGCGGGCACGTTTGCGCGGAACGCCCCGATCCAGGGTGCCGGGGCGGACATGATCTAGCTGGCCGTCGCGCGCGTCGACGCGGCGCTGACCGCCCGCTTCGGCGGTGGCCCTGCCGATCCGCTGGGGCTGGTGCTGACCGTCCACGACGAGCTGGTGGCCGAGGTGCCGGCGGACGCGGCGGAGGAGGG
>JBFKGB010000428.1:0-3081 GCA_041633535.1 Euzebya sp.
ACCACGCAGCGCGACCGACCGCATCGGCTGATCCCCCTCCCCCGTGCGAGTGACCAGTCCAGACCTCTCCACCCCCGTCCCGCCCCTCACCAGTCACATGCGGGCGTTGTGACCACACCAGCCCCACCCGCGGGGTCACTCGCAAAGGGGGGAGGGGTCAGGGGGTCAGCAGGAGGGTCTCGGCCTGGAAGCCCTCGGCCCAGCGGGTCTTGGCCTGCACGCCGCGCAGGCGCAGGTGGGCGCGGAACAGCTCGGCGTCGTACCAGGGCTTGGTGTGCTGCGAGGCGTGGTGGCTCCTCAGCAGCTCGACCTTGCGGGCCGCCACGTCGTCGGCCAGCGGGACGTACAGGTTGGACGGGACGGACTCGGCCTCGAGCTTCGGGATCTCGTAGGCCAGGACCGCGGCGTCCCGCCAGGTCTGCCAGGCCAGCGACCCCAGGACCGCATGGTCCTGGTGGCGGTCGTGGCGGGAGGGGGCCAGGACCAGCCGCGGCGCGGGGACGCGGTCGCGCAGGTCCTGCAGCGACCGCTTCAGCTGCCCCCAGGCCTCGGGGAACCAGCCGTCGGGGGCGTCGCCCACCGACAGGTGCAGACGGTCACCGTCGACGAAGGCGTGCGCCGCGGCCTCCGCCTCGGTCCGCCGCTGCGGGGTCGCGCTGGCCACGAACCAGTCGATCCGCAACGTGGGGTGGGCGGCTGCCAGCGACAGCACGGTCCCGCCCGCGCCGATCTCGACGTCGTCGGGGTGGGCGGCCAGCAGCAGGACGGACGCGCCCGGCTCGTCCAGCTCCAGGTCGGTGATCGGGCGCACGGTGCTCCAGTCGGGGTCGGGGGCTGCCGAGGCTACGCTTGCGCACCCGCCCGACAGGAGAGCAGCACCCGTGGCCGACAACACCTTCGATCCCTCACGCCCGCTGGAGGGACAGCGCATCGTCCTGACCGGGGGCGCCGGCTTCCTCGGTCGCAAGGTCGACGCGCTGCTGACCGAGCGTGGCGCCACGACCCTGGTGCCGCGCAGCGCCCAGGTGGACCTGACCCGCCAGGACGCCGTCGAGGCGTACCTGGGCGATGCCGGAGCCGACGCCGTCGTGCACCTGGCCGCCGAGGTCGGCGGCATAGGGGCCAACCGCGACAACCCGGGCCGGTACTTCTACGCCAACATGGCGATGGGGCTGCACCTGATCGAGGCCTCCCGGGCCCTGGGCATCGACCGCTTCGTCCAGGTCGGCACCGTGTGCGCCTACCCCAAGCACACGCCGGTCCCCTTCGTCGAGGACGACCTGTGGGAGGGCTACCCGGAGGAGACCAACGCCCCCTACGGCGTGGCCAAGAAGGCGCTGCTGGTCATGCTGCAGGCCTACCGCGAGCAGTACGGCATGGACGGCATCTACCTGCTGCCCGTCAACCTGTACGGCCCCGGGGACAACTTCGACCTGCACTCCAGCCATGTCATCCCCGCCCTGATCCGCAAGTTCGTGACCGCACGCGACAGCGGGGCCGACCACGCCGAGGTCTGGGGCACCGGGTCGGCCAGCCGCGAGTTCCTGCACGTCGACGACGCCGCCCGCGCCATCGTCATGGCCACCGAGCGCTACCACGACCCCGACCCGGTCAACGTCGGCGCCGGCCAGGAGGTCACCATCCGCGAGCTGGTCGAGACGGTGAAGACCGTCACGGGCTTCGACGGCGAGATCCGCTGGGACACCAGCAAGCCCGACGGCCAGCCCCGCCGCAAGCTGGACACCCAGCGGGCCGCCGAACGGTTCGGCTTCACCTCCCAGATCAGCCTGGAGGACGGGCTGCGCCAGACGGTGCAGTGGTGGGAGGCCAACGGCGCATGAGCTCGCCGCACCGGGGGCGGGTCGCCGTCCTGCTGCCGTCCGTGGAGCTGGGCACCTACTGGGGGCCGGTGCTGCGCTGCCTCGACGAGGCCAGCGACGGCGCGCGGATCTTCACCGCACAGGGCTGGCCGAAGCTCGAGCAGGACCCTGTCGCCGAGCTGGTCACTGTCGTCGGGCGCCCCCGTCGACTGTCGCGCGACACCCAGGCCAAGGCCTACGGCGGCGGCGTGATGCTGTTGCCGCTGTCGGTGCTGCGACCGCTGCTGGCGTTCCGCCCCGCCACCGTGGCCGTCATGGGCTTCTCGCTGTGGACCATCCTGGTGCTGGCCCTGCGTCCGCTGCTGCGCTGGACCGTGGTGCTGATGTGGGAGGGCAGCTCACCGGGGGTGGACCACCGCGGCTCGGGCTGGCGGACCCGTCTGCGCCGCCTGCTGGCCGGCCGCGCCGACCAGCTGGTGACCAGCAACGAGCGCAGCCGCCGCTACCTGGTGGACCACCTGGGTGTCGACGACGACAGGGTCGACGTGCACCCGCTGCTGGTCCCCTCCACCGACGCCCTGACCGCCGGCGCCACCGAGGCGCCGGCGCTGGCCGGGCTGCCCCGACCGGTCGTCCTGGTCGTGGGCCGGCTGGAGCCCCGCAAGGGCATCCTGCCGCTGCTGACGGCGCTGGCGCCCATGACCGACGTGCCCTGGTCGCTGGTCGTCATCGGCCGCGGCGAGCAGGAGCCGGAGCTGAAGGCGGCCGCCGACCGCCTGGGGCTGACCGACCGGGTGTCGTGGCCCGGGTGGGTGGACTACGGCGACCTGGGCGCCCACATCCGTGCGGCCGACGTGCTGGCCTTCCCGACGCTGGAGGACACCTGGGGCATGGTGGCGCCCGAGTCGATGGCCCTGGGCACCCCGGTGGCCTGCTCGGTGCACGCCGGCGCCTCGGAGGTCATCACCGACGGCGTCGACGGCGTGCTGGTGGACCCGCTGGCCCCCGCCGCCATGGCCGCGACGCTGCGGCGGATGCTGACCACCGCCGACCTGGCGGCCATGGGCACGGCGGCCGCGACGACGGCGGCACGCCTGACCCCCGCCTCGACCGCGGGCGCCCTGCTGGACGCGGCTGCGACGGCCCGACGCCGCGCGTGACCTCGAGGGATCAGCGACCCAGCAGGCCCTTGGCGCGCTGGCGCAGGATCCAAGACAGGCGGCGCAGGTAGGGGAACAGCCAGTAGACGGGCCACACGGGT
>JBFKGB010000429.1:0-3077 GCA_041633535.1 Euzebya sp.
GGACCGCTTCGGCGAGCAGGGCTTCGACGGCACGAGCGTCGGCGAGCTGGCTGCCGAGGCCGGGGTCTCCAAGGCGGCCGTCAGCTACCACTTCCCATCCAAGGACGACCTGCTGGTCGAGCTGGCCGACCCGATGGTGCGGGAGCTCGAGGCCCTGGTCCCTGACGGCGGGGTCAGCTGGCCCGAGGGCGTGCACGACCTGCTGGCCGCCTACCTGCAGCTGCTGCTGGACAACCGCGAGATCGCGGTGTGGCTGGACGGCGACCGCGGGGTCGTCGGTCAGACCGCTGTCGGCGCCCGCCTGCGCCGGGCCAACCGGGCCATCCGCCGCGCCCTGGTCGGTGGGCAGGTGACACCCCGGTCCCGCATCGCCGGTCACACGGCCCTGGGCGCCCTGTGGCGCCCGGTGCGGTCGCCCGACCACGACGAGGTGGTGGACCACACCGACCTGGTCCTGGCCAGCGCGATGGCGCCCATCCGCATGGTGCGCGAGGACGCCGGTCCGACCGGCTGAGCAGATCACCACCGACGACCGTCGGTGGACCACCGCGCTGCAGGCCGTGGCGCACACATCAGGGGAGCGGCAATGGGCACATCGATCCGATCGAGGGGGACGGGTGGGCTCGCGATCGGGCTCCTCGTCGCGCTGCTGGCGAGCCTGCTCGCCATGCCGCCGGCCGCCGCGCAGACTGGGCCCGAGCCACAGACGTCGGTCACCCTGGTCGGCGCGGACCGTCTGGTGCCCGGCCAGGCGACCGACACCACGCTGGTGGTGCGGACCGCGCCGGGGGTGGCGGACGACACGCCCTTCCGGCTCGTCGCACGTGTCGCCGACCGCGACGGCCGCGCCGCGCCCGAGGTGGCCCTGGCCGTCGGCGGGGTCACGCTGCAGCCGGACGGTGCCGGCTTCGTCGTGGTGCCGCCGACCGACCAGCCGCCCCTGACCGTGGGCACGCACCCGGCGATGGCGACCCCCGACGGGCTGTCGCTGCCGCTGGGCGTCACGATCCCCGACGCCCGCTCGCGCACCATCGAGGTGGTGCTGGCCGACACGGGTGAGCGGACCGCCGACGTGCACCGCCGGGCGGGCGATGACCGCATCGGCACCGCCGCCGCGATCAGCCGGGCCACCTTCCCCGACGGTGCGGACACCGCCTACGTGGCGCGTGCCGACGACTTCCCCGACGCCCTGACCGCCGGGCCCGCCGCCGGGCTGGCCGGGGCACCGATCCTGCTGGTCGGTGCGACCCTGCCGACGGCCACCCAGGACGAGCTGGTCCGCCTGGGCGTGGACCGGGTCGTCGTCCTGGGCGGCGAGGCCGCGGTCCCCTCCGCCGTCGTCACCGCCGTCGAGCAGGCGACGGGTGCCACGACCCGACGGCTGGCCGGCGACGACCGGTTCGCCACCGCCGCCGCGGTCGCGCTGGACGGCGCCACCACCCCGGTCGACGTGGTGCTGGTCGCCACCGGTCGGTCCTTCGCCGACGCCCTGTCCGGTGGGGCGGCCGCGGCCGTCGCCGGCGGACCGCTGCTGCTGGTCGAGCCCGACGCCGTGCCCGCGGCGACCGCACAGGCGCTGGGCCAGCTCCAGCCCTCGCAGATCGTCGTCCTCGGCGGGCCCGCCGCCGTCGCCGACACCGTGCTGGCGCAGCTGCAGGACCACACCAGCGGGACGGTGACCCGGGTGTCGGGCGCTGACCGCTACGCCACCTCCGCAGAGGTCGCCCGCACGTTCTTCCCGACCGACACCACCGTCCGTGGCACAGGCACCGGCGCGGACACCGCACGCACCGTCGTCGTCGCCACCGGCGGCGCCTTCCCCGACGCCCTGGCCGGCACCGTCACCGCCGTGGTGCAGGGCGCACCGGTCCTGCTGACCGACCGTGACACCCTGCCCGTCCCCGTGGTCGAGCAGCTCCGCCGCCTTGCACCGACCACGGCCACCATCCTGGGTGGCCCGGCTGCGGTCGGCGCAGGCCCCGAGGGGACCCTCCGTCAGATCATGACCGGTGACCTGCGGCCCAGCAGCGAGTGGGACGACGTGGCCTCATCCGGCCCGGTCCCGCTGACGGCGCAGGCACAGGGCGGCGCGGGCGGCGGCGTGGCCGCGCCCGTCGTGATGGGCGCGCCCACCACGGCCGCGCCCCGGCAGGCCCGCCCGGGCGACCGCTTCACCGTGCAGCTGACCAGCCAGGTCAGCGGGACCTACGTCGTCCGCCAGCGGCTGGCCGGCACCACCGACTGGCAGCCGTTCACCAACCACACGGCCACCGGGACGATCACGCCCGGTCCCGCCTCAATCGGGCTGAACGCCCCCCTCACCCCCGGCACGTTCGACCTGCAGGTCGTCGTCACGCCCGCTGCGGCCAAGGCCGGCGGTCCGGGCGCGACGCGGCAGGCCACCAGCACCGTCACGATGCCCGGCGCCGTGGTGGTGGCGCTGACGTTCCCACCGCCGCTGATCTCCTCCCTCGCCGAGGGCGTCCCCAGCCAGGCCCAGCTGATCGCGGTCCGCCCCGTCGGCGGTCTGGCTGACGACGTCCGCCTGGACATCGACCTGGGCTCGGCCGAGCGTGGCGGGGCGGACTACCCCCTCGACGGGACCGTCGAGGTCCTGGGCGGCACCGGCACGGCGGTGCTGGAGGTCAGCCGCGACGCGGTCGCCCGCATCGTCTACACCGCCGGGCCAGGGGATGACGAGGGCACTCCCACCCCCCTGCTGACGTTCCGCATCGACGGCATCGCCACGCAGGACGTCCACCAGGGCCACGCCGGCCAGTTCTTCCGCTACGACATCATGCACGGGGTCCGCCGGGTCTTCGGGATCGGGACGGGCAGCAGCATCGCCAGCCCGACCGTCAGCGACGTCCCCGCCGGCAGCCCCCACACCTTCCAGACGATCCAGTTCGCCCTGCGGGACCCGCTGCCCGCCTTCCAGCGCATCGACATCGACCTGTCCGCAGCGCAGCAGAGCGGCGCGGTGGACTACAGCGAGGGCTTCGCCGCCCTGCAGGGTAACGACGGCGGACACGGCGCACCCGCTGCCGGGGTCGCCTTCCTGGACGTCGGTCCTGACC
>JBFKGB010000430.1:0-3077 GCA_041633535.1 Euzebya sp.
TCACCCTGACCTGAGCCACATCCCACATCCGTGCAGGACCGGCCGCCCAGGCCGTCGAAGGAGGGCCCAGGACCGAGCCGAGGAGCCAGCCATGCGCGCACCATCCATCTCAAGCAGCGGGACAGGACGGTCGCATCCGGCCGTCTGGCTGCTGACCGTCCTGGCCCTGGTCACGGCGATGGTCGCCAGCCCTGCGCTGGCCTCGATCCCGGAGCACTTCTCGCGTGCGGAGGCCCCGTCGATGACCCTGCAGGTGCTCGGCACGCGGGCCGATCTGGTCTCGGGCGGCAGCGCCCTGGTCGAGGTCGGGCTGCCCGCCGACGTCGCGCCCCAGGACCTGCGCGTGTCGGTGGACGGTCGGGACGTGTCCGACGCCTTCGCCGTCCGCGACGGCAGCCGGGTCGAGGGGCGCGTCCTCGGCCTGGTGGACGACCTGGTCCTGGGCACGCAGACCCTGACCGCGACCCTCGGCGAGGACCACGCCACACTCGACATCACCAACCACCCGCAGGGCGGCCCTGTCTTCGCCGGCGAGCAGATCCAGCCGTGGCCGTGCTTCGCCCACGCGGTCGACGACCAGTGCAACTTCCCCGCCTCCGCACGCTGGTGGTACATGCCCGCCGACGGTGGGGGCTTCGAGTCCTACGACCCGGCCGACCCGCCCTCCGACGTGGCGACGACCACCACCGACGAGGGCCAGACCGTCCCCTACATCGTCCGTGAGGAGATCGGTGCGCAGGACCGCGGCGAGTACCGCGTCGCCGTCCTGGCCGACCCGACCGCGCCCGACCCGCTGCCCTGGGCCGGCCCGCAGGCGTGGAACGGCAAGGTCTACCTGCCCGGGGGTTCCGGCTGTGGCATGCACCACGGGCAGAGCGCCGCCCCCGGCGTGCTGGACGACAACGCGCTGAACCGCGGGTTCGCGGTCATCTCGACCTCGCTGCTGCACAACACCCTCAACTGCAACCTGGTCGTGCAGGCCGAGGCGCTGATGATGCTGAAGGAGCACGTCACCGAGACCTACGGGCCGATCCGCTACACCATCGGCTCGGGCTGCTCCGGCGGCTCGATCTACCAGCAGCAGGTCGCCAACGCCTACCCCGGCATCTTCGACGGGATCATCCCGGCGTGCAGCTACCCCGACACCTGGTCCACGATGATCGAGGTGCAGGACTGCGCGCTGCTGCGCGACTACTGGACCGACCCGACCCGCTGGGCACCCGGCGTGGCCTGGACACCGACCCAGCTGGCCGCGATCGCCGGACACGAGTCCGTGTCGGTGTGCCACAGCTGGAAGGACGGCTTCGGCTTCACCGAGTCCCTGAACCCCCGGCTGTCCACCCACCCCCTGAACACCCAGAGCTGCAACGTCACCGCGGCGCAGGCCTACGACCCCGACACCAACCCCGACGGCGTCCGGTGTGCGCTGCAGGACTACATGCGGTCGATCCTCGGCACCCGCGAGGATGACGGCTTCGCCAACCGCCCGTGGGACAACGTCGGGGTCCAGTACGGCCTGGACGCCTTCATGGACGGCACGATCACGGCCGCCCAGCTGATCGACCTGAACCAGAAGGTCGGGTCCTACGACATCGACTACGAGTGGCAGCCCCAGCGGGTCGCCGCCGACGCCGCCGCCCTGCCCACGACCTACCGGGGTGGGCTGGTCAACCAGGCCGACAACCTGGACCTGGTCCCGATGATCGACCTGCGCGGCCACGACACCGTGGAGATCCACCACGACTACCGCAGCTACGTGATGCGGGCCCGGCTGGACGCCGCCAACGGCCACCACGACAACCAGGTCATCTGGACCGGCCCCATCGCCCTGGTGGGTGACACGGCCTTCGCCGAGCAGGCCCTGACGGTGATGGACGAGTGGCTGGCCGCGATCGAGGCCGACGACAGCGGTGCCTCGCAGGCACGGAAGGTCGTGACCAACAAGCCGGCGGGTGCGGTCGACCGCTGCACCGACGGTCGGGGGAACGACCTGCCCAACGCCGTGTGCCCCGCCCTCAACCCGTACTACGCCAGCCCCCGCATCGTCGCGGGCTCGCCGTTCACCGAGGACGCGATGAAGTGCCAGCTGAAGCCGCTGCGCCGCACCGACTACGCGCCCCGTCAGCTGACCGACGCGGAGTGGAGCGCGCTGCAGGCCGCGTTCCCCGACGGCGTCTGCGACTGGTCCCGACCCGGGGTCGGCCAGCAGCCGACGGTGGCGTGGATGACCTACGAGGAGGGGCCGGGCGGCCGCCCACTGCCCGCGCCGCCCACCACACGGTGAGCGCGTGCCACCACCCCGCCGGCCCTAGCCGTCGGTGGGGCTGGCGACCACCAGGTCGTGCTCGCCAGCCCAGCGGGTGACGTCCTGGCGGTTGATGGCGGCGGCCATCAGCTCGGGGAACAGGTCGGGGGTGCAGGCGAAGGCGGGGACGCCCAGGGCGGCGAGGGCTGCGGCGTTGTCCTCGTCGTAGCTGGGCTTGCCGGTGTCGCTGAGGGCCAGCAGCGCCACGGCCGTCACCCCCGACGTCACCAGCTGCCCGAAGCGGCGCAGCATCTCGGTGCGCACCCCGCCCTCCAGCAGGTCCGAGATCAGCACGAACACCGTCTCGGTCGGCTGCTCGATCAGCTGCTGGCAGTAGGCGACCGCGGCGTTGATGTCGGTCCCGCCGCCCAGCTGGATCCCGAACAGGACGTCCACCGGGTCCTCCACCGCGTCGGTCAGGTCGACCACGGTCGTGTCGAACGCCACGATCCGCACGTCCACGGCCGGCAGTGACGCCAGGATCGCCGCGAACACGCTGGCGTACACGATGCTGGCCGCCATCGATCCCGACTGGTCCAGGCACAGGATGATCCGCCGGTCGACGTGGCTGCGCCGCCGTGCGTGCCCGACCAGGCGGTGCGGCACGACCGTCCGGTGCTCGGGCTGGTAGTGCGCCAGGTTCGCCGCCACCGTCGCGCCCCAGTCGATGTCGCCGTGGCGGGGCCGGCGGGTCCGGGCGGACCGGTCGATGGCGCCCGACACGGCCTGGCGGGTCGCGGACTCAAGCCGCCGCCGAAGGTTGTCGGTGACA
>JBFKGB010000431.1:0-3070 GCA_041633535.1 Euzebya sp.
CAGCGCCGCCTCGGTCTCGGCCGGCACCCCGGTGGGTCGGACCAGCAGCACCGGCACACCGAGGGCACCCGCGAGCGCCCCTGCGGTCAGCGCGTCGGGGAAGTCCTCCCCCGAGGCGACGTAGACCACGTCGACGGGCGCGGGGAACGTGGCCGCGATGGCGGCGGCCGTGCCGTAGCGCGTCGACCCGGCGAGCCGCTGCGCGGTCAGCCCGGTCAGCGCCTCAAGCTGGGCGACCACCGCGTCGGACACGGCAGCGGACCCGCCCAGGACCGTGAGTGCTGAGGGCTGCAGCCGTGTCAGCGCTGCGGCGGTCGCGTCGGGGACGAGGGTCGGCTCGACCAGCAGCACCGGGCCGTCGTCCCGGGCTGCGGCGGGGCCGCCGGCCAGCGCGTCGGCGAAGCCTCGGCCCGAGGCGATGAACACCGGCCCGCCGGCCTCGAAGGCCTCGCTGAGGGCAGCGGCCGTGCCGAACCGGTCGGTCCCGGCGATGCGCTCTGCCTCGCTGCCGACCACGGCCGACACCTGGTCACGGACTGCCTCCGACAGCGCCGCGGTGCCGCCGACGACCACGCCACGGCTTGCGGGGGACTGCGCCGACGCGGGCGCGACCGGCAGCAGGGCTGCACCGAGGGTCAACAGGGCGGCGAGGATCATCGAGCTCGGACTGCGCATTCTGACGGCTCCTGTGGCTGACGCTTCGGGGCGGCCGGTGCACGGGGTGCAACCGGCCTGGCGGATCCTCGACGTCACGCACCGTGAACGCAATGGTGAATGTGGTTTCACATAAGACAACCATCCGAACGGGCTAGTCATGGTGGGGACGGCAGGAATCCGCGGTGCGCGCGACGAACCTGTTCGTGGGATAACGGCGTTCACCCACGCCCCACGAGCCGTCGGGGGCGGGCGCCGAGCCCCGAGGAGCTCGCCATGCGCCGCCTGCGCACCCGTCTGCTGTCCGCCTCCGCCGCCGTCGTGGCCGCGGCCTCGCTGGGCGTCACCACCGCCGGTCCGGCGCTGGCGGACTACCCCGACCCCGACTACGTCCAGCACGACGTCGACAACATGGCCCGTGCGCAGGGTCGCCAGACGACCCAGGCCACCGACCCCGAGTACGGCGAGGCCTTCGTGTTCGCCGGCGCCGACACGTTCCTGTCGGACCTGGGACAGACGGTCAACGACGCCCGAGCGGGACGCGTCTACACGGGTGGTGGCCGGTACATCCCCGGAGGGTCCGCCGGTGACCCCCGGTACTACTACGACGTGCAGTCCACGGAGGTGTCCTTCGTGTCGCGGACCGGGGCGAAGCTGACCGGCCACGTGTGGGGCGGCACGGCCGCGGTCCGTGGCGAGGGGCTGGACCGGCGCCCCGGCGTGGTCATCACCTCAGGGTCCATCCAGGGCTACGAGGCGATGTACTTCTGGGCGGCGCGAGAGCTGGCGCGCCGGGGCTACATCGTGCTGACCTGGGACGTCCAGGGTCAGGGCCGTTCCGAGGGCGTCGGACACGCGCCCGCGTCCACGACCCCGACCTTCGCCGGTGTGCCCTTCCAGCAGGAGGCCAACTTCGTCGACGGCACCGTCGACGCCCTGGAGTTCATGCTGTCGACCCCCTCGTCGGAGTACCTGCCCAGCGCCCGGCTGGGCCAGACCAACCCCTGGACCCCCGAGGCGCGCGAGGCGCAGAAGGCGATGTCGGACGGGAAGGAGGAGCTGGACTGGGTCAACCCCTTCTGGGCACAGCTGGACCGGGACACCATCGGCCTGGCCGGTCACTCCCTGGGCGGGTCCTCGGTCAGCATCGTGCAGCAGTGCAGCGACCTGGGTGACCTGTGGGATCCGGCGGTCGCCGGTCAGGCCGTCGTGCCCGAGTGTGGTGGCACGGCCTACCCGATCCGCGCGGTCGTGGGCTGGGACGGCCTGTCGGCGACGCGTGGTGCCCGGCCGATCGTCCCGCTGGTGCCCGGCATGACCCAGCAGGCCGACGGCTACTTCTTCAACGTCCAGCCGGCCTTCACGGCCCCGAACCCCCGCGGCCACCTGGGGGTGCACGACCGCTGGGTCCAGGCGGGGCAGGACACCTACTCCTTCAGCGTCCGCGGCGGCACCCACCTCGAGTGGACCGACCTGCCCTACGCCCTGCCTGCCACCTCCTACGGCACGTCCATGGCGACGGCCTACACCGCCGCGTGGATGGACCGCTTCCTGTGGCCCACCGCCGACGTGCGGGACCAGGCCCTGGACTTCCTGCTGGGCGCCCCCGCGACGACGGACTGCGACTCACCGGTGGCCGGGACGAACATGTCCATGCGCTACGACGGTGCGCTGTCCCTCACGACAGGAGTGGTCGACGGTCAGTCCGTCCGGGTCACCAGCGAGTCCCTGCGGACCTTCGGTGAGGGCAACCCGTGGGCTGCGGTGGGCGAGTGGGCGGCGGGCAACGCCGAGTGCGCCTGACGCCACCTCGCACCCGACGGTGTCCGGGGTCCCGCTGACCCCGGACGCCGCAGCGAGTCGGAACTGACCCGGGGTCCCCGCGCCGATGGGTCCGACACATCGGCCACCGGACCCGCGCCGATCGGTCGGCCACCCACCTGTACGGCGAGTGCCATCGCGCTGGGGTCGGTGGTTCCCTCATCGTCAGACGCCCCGTGCCAGTGCGGCACGGGGCGTCAGGGATCCGATCGAGCGAGCGGACCCGTCGCTACGAGCCGGGAGGCGGCGGGTAGTCCTGCCCGCCCGACGGCTGCCCCCACCCGGGCTGGGCGGGCGGCTGCGGCGGCTGCTGGCCCCACTGCTGGCCCGGCTGGGCCGGCGGCTGCTGACCCCACTGCTGACCGGGCTGGGCCGGGGGCTGCTGACCCCACTGCGGCTGGGCCGGCGGCTGCTGCGGCTGGGCCGGCGGCTGCTGGCCCCACTGCTGACCGGGCTGGGCGGGAGGCTGCTGGCCCCACTGCTGGCCCGCGTCCTGGCCCCACTGCTGACCGGGGGGCGGGGCGTACCCACCGCCCGGCAGCCCGGCCTGGCCCTTCGGGTTGGGGCCGTACTGGTTGGCGCCCGGCGCGCTGTC
>JBFKGB010000432.1:0-3062 GCA_041633535.1 Euzebya sp.
CCACCTCCCCTGCCGTCGACGACGTGCTGGTCGTCGACGGTGCGTCGTCGTCAGAAGGGTCCCGGGGCGCACGCAGCAGCGTCGCCGACACCCTCAGCGGTCTGGTCAGGCTGGCCGTCGACCTGCGGCTGATCCTGCTGCTGGTCGCCATGGGGGTGGCGCTGCTGCAGGGGGCCGGCCGCCAGGTGCTGCTGCTGATGCTGGCCGCGTCCTACCTGGGCATCGGGCTGCTGCTGTTCTGGGAGCACATCGCCGCCGCCCTGATCCGCCGCCCCGCCCTCTTCCTCGCCGACGTCGCGATCACCATCGCCATCCTGGTCACCGCAGGGGTCGACGGCCCGTTCGTGCTGTACACGATCAGCACGGCCTTCCTGGCCGGCACGCTGTACGGCTACACCGGCGGCACGGTGTTCGGTGTCGGCCTCGCGGTGGCCCATCTGGTGGTCGCCAGCGGCCGGGCGGTCAACGGTGTGGCCGGGGCCGACAGCTTCGTGGTGCTCATCGGGGTGCCCACCCTGACCGTGCTCGCCGGCGTGGGTGCGGGGGCACTGCGTGTCCTGCTGCTGCACGCCGCCGACGTCGAGGCCGACCTGGACGATGCGGTGCACCAGACCGCCGCGGCGGAGGAGCGGGCCAGGCTGGCGCGCGAGATGCACGACACGCTGGGCAAGACCCTCCACGGGATCGCGCTGTCCGCCGCCGCGCTGCCCCGCTGGGTCGAGAAGCGCCCCGACCAGGCGGCCGAACGCGCCGCCCAGGTCGCCACCGCGGCCGAGACCGCGGCGCTGGAGGCCAGGCAGCTGATCAGCGACCTGCGCTCGGACAGCCTGGACGCACCGCTGCACCAGGCCGTCGCGACCTGGGCGCGTGAGTGGTCCGAGAGCAGCGGCATCAGCTGCGCGCTGGCGCTGTCATCGGTCGGGGCGATCAGCGCCTCCTCACGCTACGAGCTGTTCACGATCCTCCGCGAGTCGCTGCGCAACGTCGCAGCCCACGCCCAGGCGTCGCATGTCAGCGTCTACCTGGCCGTCGACGGTGGGATGGCGGTGCTGGAGGTCGCCGACGACGGTCGTGGGCTGCGCTGCACGGACCTGGAGCAGCTGGCCGCGGGCGGCCACTACGGTCTGGTCGGGATGCGCGAGCGCGCCAGACGTGCAGGCGGGACCCTGGCGATCCGCAGCGCCGGACCCGGCACCACGATCCGGGCGACGGTCCCCCTCACCTCGGCCCACGACATGGTCAGGGACGGTGAGGCGCAGTGATCCGGGTCCTGGTGGTCGACGACAACCCGATCATCCGCAGCGGCCTGTCCGGCCTGCTGGAGCTCGAGGACGACATCGCGGTCGTCGGGCAGGCGGGGACCGGCAAGGACGCGGTGACACGGGTGGGGACCGAGCGGCCCGATGTCGTGCTGATGGACGTGCGGATGCCGGTCATGGACGGCATCGAGGCCACGGCCCTGGTGGCCGAGCGCACCCGGGTGCTGGTGCTGACCTACGCCGAGGACGTCGAGATCGTCGGACGGGCCATCCAGGCCGGTGCGAAGGGGTACCTGGTCCACGGCCGCTTCACGCCCGACGAGCTGATCGCCGCCATCACCGCGGTGCACGACGGCGGTACCCACGTCAGCCCCGCTGTCGCGCCGATGCTGTTCGACCTGGTCCGCACCGGGACGCCGACGGCGACGCGCTCGGCACCACGGCACGAGCACCTGACCGAGCGAGAGGTCGAGGTGATGGACCTGATCGTGACCGGGCGGTCCAACGCCGACATCGCCGAGCTGCTGTTCCTCAGCGAGAAGACGGTGAAGAACCACATCAACCGGGCCTACACCAAGCTGGGCGTCGGCAGCCGTGCCGAGGCGATGGCGGCGTGGCTGGGCACCGACGACAGGGAGACGGACCATGGCCGCTGACCGGGTCGGGGGGCCCAGGCGATCTGGGTCCCCGACGTCGTCACAGTTGGGTCCGGGGACCCTGTCCGGTCCGGACGGCCGCTCCTACTGTCCTGGGTGTCAGCACACCGCACACACCTCAAGGGGCAGCAGTCATGCACACCGTCATCGCGTTCTACCTCACCGCCGTCGCCCGCCTGCAGTCCGTCGGCGAGGAGGACGGCCAGACCTCGGTGGAGTGGCTGGGCATCGCCTTCGTCATCGGCGCCATCGTGCTGGCCGTGGCCAACCTGGCCCCGGACCTGGGGGGCACCGTCGGCGAGGCCTTCCAGGCGATGGTCGAGCGCGCGACCGGCGGCTGAGCATCCGCGACGACCAGCAGTCACGCCACCCCGGTCCGGCCGGGGTGGCGTCGGCATGTCCACACAGGAATGGAAGATGAGGCGAACAGGATCCCGAGGGCGCGCCGCTCGCGCGCTGCGCGCGCTGGCGGTCGCCGCGCTCGTGCTGCTGCTGACCGCGTGCACGCCTGGGTCGGGCGCCACGCCCGGGGCCACGCCCGGGCCCACGCCCGACGGGGGGTCGGACGTGCCGGTCGCCGAGCCGACGGTGGATGTCACGCCCAGCGACGAGCCTCCGGCCGACGCCGGGCGGGATGACCTGGGCCTGGCCGACGGCGAGTTCCCCGACCCCGACCAGCTCGAGGAGCTCGGCCCCGTCGCCCTCTGTGCGTACGCGGGTCCCGAGTACTGCGAGGACGCCAACGGCAACACCTGGCCGGACTTCGTGGAGGAGGAGCTGGGCCGCGACCCGACGGTGGACGAGTGCGTGCGGACCGGGTGCGACGCCGCAGGTCTGGACGTCGCGCTGGAGGAGATGTCGGCCAACACGCTGATCATCCTGGACGCATCCGGCTCGATGGCCGGTGACGCCGGCGGGGGCCTGACGAAGATGGAGGCCGCTCGTCGTGCACTGACCGCCCACGTCGCCGGCACGCCCGAGTTCGTCGACCTCGGCCTGATGGTGTACGGCCACCGTGGGGACAACTCCGACGCCGGTCGCGCGGAGTCGTGCACGGGGATCGAGACCTTCGCGCCTGTCGGCGGCCTGGACCACACCAACGTCGAGCAGGTCGTCCGGTCCTTCGACGCGACCGGATGGACCCCGA
>JBFKGB010000433.1:0-3062 GCA_041633535.1 Euzebya sp.
CCTCGTGCCAGGAACATCGCGAAGCCGTCCTCGACCGTGCCGCCCTCCTCCAGGATCTCGCGGCGGTCCGGCATGGCGCTGCGCAGGATGTCGCCCTCCGACAGGATGCCGACGAAGCCGCCGTCGACGTCCACCACCATGAGGTCGCTGACGTGGGACAGGGCGACCACCTCGGCCGCGTGGCAGATGTCGGAGTCCAGCCGCACCCGCACCGGCTGGGACTGCATCGCATCCCTGACCATGACCGTCCGGTCCATACCGCCTCCTCGACGTCACCCGCGGTGCGACCCTAACCCCGCTGGACCGTCGGCGTTAGGGCCGTTGGAACCCGATCAGGTGGTCCCCGACGCGGATGGTGCTGTCCGGCAGCAGGCGGTGCGGCCGACCCGGGTCCAGCCGGACCCACCGCCAGCCGTCCGGTGGTCTGACGTGGGTGCCCTCAGCGGCACCGTGGTCGACGATCTCGACGTCCCAGCCGTGCGGGGTCAGGGAGGCGTGGACGTCGGCGATGCGGTGCGCCACGTCCGCCAGCTGCAGGGCCCGGGCGCCCTCCAGGCGCACCGCGTCGCTGCCGTGTGGGACACGGCCGATGACGACCACGCGGTCCACGTCCACGGCGGCGCCGCTTTCGAGGACCAGACGGCCGAGCGGTGGACGGGGCCCCCAGGTGGTGGCTGTATCGCCGTGCACGGCGCGGCCACAGCTGGTGCACCACAGCGCCTGGGGTGGGTTCAGGACACCGCACGCGCAGCGCCGCCCCTCGACCCGGACGGTGGATGGCTCAACGGGGTCGACGGGGTCGGTCGACACCACGATCTGCACCCCAGCCCCCGGGAGGGACACCTCGCCGAGGACCGGCACCTCCGCCTCCGGTGGACCGGTCACCCCGTCGGCGAGGAGGTCGATCTGGCGCAGGTCCCGCTGGACGACGTGGACCGGCCCGTCACGTTCGGACAGCCGGTCGGCGTACACCGAGCGGACGTGGACACCCGAGGGCGCCAGCACCGCCCAGCCCTGGGACGCCCAGCCGACCGCGGCCGCGGGCCCGACGTCGGTGGCCGCGGCCTCGACCGCGCTGGTGAAGGCGGTGCCCTCCAGATCCTGCAGCCTCGCGCGGAGCCGTTGGATGGCGTCGGGGGCGACGGTCGGGTCCAGCACCAGGACGACCCCGTGGGGCAGGCGCACGACCGTGCCCGCACCCGGGGCGACACGAACGGTCAGGACCATCTGCTGCGTATGATGCCATCAGGTGTCCGAGGTCATCAGCCATCTCCGTGCGCGCCTCGACGAGGCGGTCGTGGCGCTCGGCGAGGGTGGGCCGGGCGCGGGTGTGCCGGGCGAGGATCTGCCGGACCTGACCCTCGGGCTCGTCATCGGGGGGCGCCTGCACGTCGTGTGGGGCACGGACCCCCCGGCCGCGTCCCGGCAGCTGATCGAGGCCGCCGCCGCAGGACCGTCCTGTGTCGACGACGGGACCACGGTCGTCGTGCCCCTGGTCGTCGACGACGTCCTGCGGGGCCTGCTGGTGGCACCCGTCGACGGCGGACGCGAAGGTGTCTGGTCCGCCCCGACGCTGCGGCTGCTGGCCCACCACCTGGCCGGCGAGCTGGTGCACGCCCGGACACACGCCAGGGTCGAGGGGCTGCTGCGGACCTACACCTCTGCGGGGATCGCCGACTCGCTGATGACCACCGGTCCCCCCGCAGGCGGCCGGCGTGACGTGACGCTGCTGTTCGCCGACCTCCGGGGCTTCACCAGCTTCACCGAGCGGACGGCCTCGGAGGTCGTCGTCAGCCACCTGAACGCGGTGCTCGCACCGGCGATCGGGATCATCGAGGCGCACGGTGGCACGGTGGCGAACCTGATGGGTGACGGGATCATGGCGACCTTCGGTGCCCCGCGTCCCCAGCAGGACCATCCGTTGCGCGCAGCACAGGCAGGGCTGGCGCTGGCGCGCGCCGCCCACGCCGACCACCCGGACCTGCCGCGCTTCGGGGTCGGGGTCAACACCGGATCGGTGTTCGTCGGGGACATCGGCGGCCGTCACCGGAAGGTCTTCACGATGATCGGCGACGCGGTGAACCTTGCGGCCCGGCTCGAGTCGACGACCCGGCCGGGCCAGGTGGTCATCGGTGAGGAGACCTACCGCACGCTGCGCTCCATCGCCGAGGTCGAGGTGCTCGACCCCGTCGTGCTGAAGGGCAAGGCGGACCCGGTGCAGGCCTACCGTCTGCTGGCGCTGGCGGACCCCGACCGTGTGGCCGGGGTCGCCGGCGCCTGAGCTGCTCAGCCCATCGGCGCCGGCTCGCCGGAGGCGTGCAGGAGGTTGGCGACGTCGGTGACCCCGCCCACCCCGCGCACGGCGTCGGCCAGCTGCTGGCGCTGCTGGGGGTCGTCCACGACCCCGCGCAGCGTCACGGTGCCGTCGTGGGCGTCCAGGTTGATGACGAGGTCGGCGAACTGGTCGCGGCCCAGCACCTCGCTGCGCACCTTGTCGGCAAGCGGCTTGTCGGCGTCGGGACCGGCGTCGTGCAGGCCGCGGGTGGCCTCCAGGGCCTGGCCCGCGACCTTCTGGGCGGCCGGGCTGTCGGCCAGCTCTCGCGCCTGGGTCTGGGCGGCGCTCCGGCGCTGGTCCCCCGAGTCGGGGTCCAGCAGGTACATGGCGGCGGCGCCGACGGCGGCACCGAACAGGAAGGTCTTGCGGCCCATGGGGCATCTCCTCGGGGTTGATGTGCAGGTCTGGTCAGGACCTACCCCGCCATGGGTGGGGCTGACGCACCGGTGTCAGCTGCCGGTGCGCTCGAGGACGATCGTCACCGGACCGTCGCAGACCATGTCGATGTCCATGTGGGCGCCGAAGACCCCACGACCGACCGGGACGTCCAGGGCCTCGCAGAAGACCTGGTACAGCCGGTCGCCCTCCTCGGGGGCCGCGGCGTCGATGAAGGACGGCCGTCGCCCCTTCTCGGCGTTGCCGTAGAGGGTGAACTGGCTGACCGCCAGGACGCCGCCTCCGACGTCGGTGACGGACAGGTTCATCCGCCCGTCCTTGTCGCTGAAGA
>JBFKGB010000434.1:0-3061 GCA_041633535.1 Euzebya sp.
GCGACCGCACAGGTATACGGGCCGCTGGGCCGGGACGTCGACCAGGACCTCCCGACGACCGCAGTCCGACGGTGACGTCGCCTGCACGACCTTGTCCTCCCGCTCGACGCATAGTAGGTCCAGCTCGGCGGGGGCGCTGGGCTGTGCCTGGACCGGCACCTGGGGGAGGATCGAACCGATCAGCGCGAAGGCCAGCACGAGTGCGCCGGTGGCGGTTGCGTTCAGCCGGAGGCCTGAGGTCAGCCAGGTCACGGTGCTCCCCTTGAGTCGAGATGGCCGGCACCCGAGGTGCCGGACGCCCGCGCCGGACGCGGACGGGTGTCATCCGTGGGGACGGTAGGGGTGGGGTGTTGGTGCCCCGCTGGCGGGTGCTGGGCCGGCGTTGGCCTGGAGACCGTCAGACCTCAGCCAGCGGTCGGCAGCACGACGATCCCCGCATCGCCCAGGTCGACCGTGCGATGGGTGAGTCGCCGCCGGAGGGCCCGTCGCTGACCGGCGCCTGCGTCCTCCAGGAGCACACGGCGCACGACGTCCTGCCGGAAGCACAGCAGCCGGTCGTCGGCGGCGTCGAACCCGATGAGCGCGTGGTCCAGCAGCTCACGGAACACGTCCATCCACCCATCCGGGGTGCCGTCCAGGCTGGTCGCGACCTCGACCGGGTCGAAGCGGCGACCGACGCCGGCGGCCGCTCCGAGCAGCTGTCGTGCTGCCGGTGAGAGCAGGTCGAGTCGACCCCTGACCACCGCGCGCACCGTCGTCGTGCACGTCGAGGTCCGGGCCCCGGCGTGCGGGGCGGCACGCAGGCCGTGCAGCGCCTCGACCACGTACAGGGGGATGCCCCCGGTCTCTGCCAGCAGACGGTTCGTCTCGTCGGAGGGCAGCGACCGCCCGAGGACCGATGTCGCGACCTGCTTGAGGCCGCGTGCATCCAGGGGCTCGAGGCTGATCCCCACCGGTCGGGACGCCCGATGCAGATCAGCGACGAGCTTCAGCCCGACACCAGCCCGCACATCCGATCGGTGGGTCGTGATGAGGGAGATGTCATCAGCCGCGGGACGGCGCACCAGCTGGGCGATGAACCGAGTGGTCGGCTCGTCCGCAAGGTGGACGTCGTCGAGGAGGATCGTGGTGGCGCCCATGTGGCTGCGGGCGGCAAGGGCGTCCAGCGCCGCCCACTCGACCGGCAGGTCAGCCGCGAGCCCCCACCCGCGGAACGCCTCCTGCAGGGCACCGCCGGCCCCGGATGGACCGGCTATGCAGCGGCCGTACAGGACCGCACCGCGGGGCAGGAGGTCCCGCTGGACCAGCTCGTGCAGCAGCCGGGTCTTGCCGACCCCCAGCTCTCCTGTCACGACCACCACCCGGCGACGGCGCGGGCCACCCGGAGCGAGGGCCTGCTCGATCGAGATGAGCTCGTGCTCACGCTGCGCCAGCGGCACGTCGTAGCCGGGGCAGGTGGGGGGGCCGACCCGGTCAGCGGCGGGGGCGTCGTCCAGGGCGAGGAGCTCCTGGTGCAGCACCTGCAGCTCCGGCGAGGGGGCCACCCCCAGCTCGCCCACGAGGAGCTGCCGGCAGTGCTCGTAGGCCTGGAGGGCGTCCACGCGTCGGCCGAGCCGGCGCAGCGCCGACACACGGGTGCGGTGACCGCTCTCGTCCAGGGGGCACAGTGCCAGCAGCGCCTCTGCGGTCTGCAACGCCTCCGCTGGTCGGTCCTCGGCGAGCTGGGCGGGACCCAGCTGCTCCAGCGCGGTCACCCGCACCCGGTCGAGCTGACGACGCAGCTCATTCGCCCAGCTGCCCTGCACCTCCGGGAGCAGCGCCGACGGCTGGAGGACCGCGAGGGGTGCGGCGTGCTCGATGACCTCGACCGCCGACAGGTCGTCGCAGCGCAGCCGCTCGCCGACCGACAGCACGTCCTCGACGTCGATCGTCACGGGTTCCGGCAGGTCCAGGCGCAGGCACCGGTCCCGGCTGGTCAGCGCGCCGTCGGCACCGACGGCGCGCAGCACACGCCGGACGTGGCTCAGGACCTCACGCAGGGACGAGGGCCAGGAGGGCGGCGGCGCCCCGTCCCACAGGATGTCGGCCAGCTCCGAGGTCGGATGGGGACGGTGCCGGTTGAGCAGCAGCCACACGAGGGCAAGACGTGTCCTCCGCCCCTTGATCTCCTGATCACCGATAGTGACATTGCCATCATCCACTGCGAGTTCGGTGAGCATGCTGACGCGCATCCCGGGTCACTCCCCTCGTCCCGCCCCGGGTGCTGCGTTACCCGAGTGCGCCGCACGCTAGACACAAAGTGACGCGGGTTCAAGTGTCCGTGATGATGCAATGCACTGTCGGGTGGCGCGCAGGGCTTGTGCCGCCGACACGGCCGGGGTAGGACAGCCGGCATGACTGACAACACCTACAAGATCACCGAGCTCGTCGGCACCTCCACCGAGAGCGTGTCCACCGCCATCGCCAACGGCGTGACCAAGGCCAAGGAGTCGGTCCGCAACCTGGACTGGTTCGAGGTCACCGAGATCCGCGGCCACATCGACGACGGCAACGTGGCCCACTACCAGGTGGGGCTGAAGATCGGGTTCCGGCTGGAGTGAGCGCGCGCCGCAGCACCGGGAGGCCGCCGTCGCGGCGGCCGTCCCCCACCGACCTGGCCTGGCTCGCCGGGCAGGGCGTCCTGTTCCTGCTGGCCTTCGTGGTGCTGCCCCGCGCCGACGGCGGGCCGGGTCGTGTCGACGTGCCCGGATCCCGTGTCGTCGGGACGGCCGTCTTCGGGCTGGGGGTGCTGCTGGCCCTGGTCTCCTTCGGGTTCCTGGGCCGCCAGCTGGTCCCACAGCCCACACCCGTCCCTGACGGCCGGCTGGTGGACCGCGGGCCCTACGGCCTGGAGCGGCACCCGATCTACACCGCGGTCCTCCTGCTGATCGTCGGTGGCCTGTCGCGCACACCCAGCGCCGCCGGTGCCCTCCTGACCCTGGCGTCGGCGTTGTTCTTCGACCGCAAGTCCGCCCACGAGGAGCGGCTGCTGACCGCCGCCTACCCCGGCTACGCCGACTAC
>JBFKGB010000435.1:0-3048 GCA_041633535.1 Euzebya sp.
ACCCCGATCGGCGCTGCCCTGGACGCCGCCGGTCCGCTGCTGGCCGAGGCCGCTGCGCAGGACGTCGACGGGACGTCGAACAACCGGATCATCCTGATCTCCGACGGACTCGAGACCTGCGACGGCGACCCTGTCGCATCCGCACAGGCGCTGGGCACGACCGGTGTGGACGTGGTCGTGGACGTCATCGGCTTCGACCTGCCCGAGGCCGACCGGGGGGCGCTCGAGTCCGTGGCCTCGGTGACCGGTGGTCGCTACGTCGACGTCGTCGGCGGGGACGCGCTGCTGGGTGCCCTCGACGCCTACAACCAGGAGTACGGCGACCTGGTGGCCGCCCTGGAGTGCCAGTTCACGGCCATGACCGAGGTGCGGCAGTGCGGGGCGGACCTGCGGGTCCAGGCCATCGACGTCATGCATGCGATCCGGGACGAGCTGTTCGAGGAGGGCGACATCGACCGTGGCGCGTTCATCGGTCGGTGGGCCGTGGCCGCGGGGCGTGTCGAGGACGATCGTCTGGACCGCATGGCCGACGAGCTGCGCCGGGACCTCGACGCGATCGTGACCGCGATCGAGGAGTCCAACGACCGACGCCGGGAGGCCCTGGGTGGCACCTCCGCGCAGAGACGCCAGCGCCGGGTCGCCGTAATCTGCCCGCTCGAGGGCGACGACCACGGACCCCATGGGGCGCTGGCCAGTGCGTGACGAGCGTGGCTCGGTGGTGCCTGCCTTCCTGGTGCTGGTGCTCCTCACCCTGGTGATGGGGACGTTCTTCTTCCAGACGGGCAGGGCTGCGGACCTGGGCGCAGAGGCCCAGACCGGCAGCGACGCCGCCGCCCTGGCGGCAGCCGAGGACATCGGCGAGCAGATCATCCGCTGGATCCAGACGGGCGCCTGGAACGAGCGCCCGTTCATCGTCGACGCGCCGGCCGCGGCGGCTGCCGCGCAGCGCTACGCAGCCACCAACGACGTGCTGGTCACCGGCTTCTCGATCCGCACCGTCGGCTACCTCGCCTACGAGGTGGACGTCGAGGCGCGCACCACGCGGTCGCTGGACCCGGCCGGCTACGTCAGCGAGGACCCCGAGACGGGTGAGCGGTCCACGTTCACGGTCGGGGACGGCCAGCGCGGCGTGCAGGCCGCGACCGCGAAGGTCGCGCCGGGGGCGGGCAGCTTCCTGGGGACCGGCTACTTCCAGGGCTCCGGTGCCGCCGGCGGAGGGGGTGCGCCGCCGTCGTCATCAGGCGGGTGCCGGATCCCCGACGCCCAGGTCGAGGCCCTCGCCGTCAGCGCCGGCGTGACGGGGGTGATTGGCGACGGAGGCCGTCGCAGCGCCCTGATGAACTACTCCGACTGCGACGGCGGGCAGTCCGTGCACGCGCTGACCGATGAGATGAAGATCTCGATCCTGAAGGTCGAGGCGGCGCTGGGGCGCGCCATCACGCTGAACTCCGCCTACCGGTCACCCGCCTACCAGGCGCAGCTGTGCAGACGTGTCACCGGGCCGTGTGCCGCCCCTGGTCGGTCGATGCACAACATCGGCCTCGCGATCGACACCAGCGACCACGCCGTCATCGCACCGATCATCAACGCCGACCCCAGCATCGGGCTGTGCCAGCCGCTGCCCGCCAACGACGCCGTGCACTTCAGCCACGCCTCGGGCCGTGAGTGCGGCGGACGGACCGGCACCGCGGGGCTCGGGTCGTTCCAGGCCTGGGGTGGGCTCGCCAACCTGCGCAGCATGGCGATGCTGGAGGTCGTGCTCACCAGATGACGGTGCGCCCCACACGACCGCGGCCGCCCGTCCCGACGGCGCTGGTCCTGCTGCTGGCCATGCTGGTCGGCACGCTGCTGGTCGGCACGCTGCTGGCCACCGGCGCGGCGTGGGCCGTCACGGACGGCGCGGCGGCGGCGACCACGCAGGAGCCCGACGCAGCCACCCCGCTGGGCACCGACCCGGTGCTGCTGATCCTGGACGCCTCGGGGTCCATGAACGCCGACGACGGCACCGGGACCACCAAGATCGACGCCGCCCGGGGGGCGGTGCTCGAGCTCATCGACGGGTTGCCCCCCGACGCGCCCGTCGGTCTGCGGGTATACGGCCACCGGACCGACAACGTCGACCCCGTCGCCGGGTGCGCCGACACCGAGCTGCTGGTCGGGGTCGGCACCGACAACCGTGACACGCTGCGCGACGCCGTGCGGGGGCTGCAGGCCAGCGGGTTCACCCCCATCGGTGCGTCGCTGCGCGCGGCGCTGGCCGACCTGCCGGAGGCCGCCGGACGGACCGTCGTCCTGGTCAGCGACGGCATCGACACCTGTGCCCCACCGGCGGCGTGCACCGTGGCCCAGCAGATCGTGTCCGAGGGCGTGCAGCTGCGGGTCGAGACCGTCGGCTTCCAGGTGGACGCGGCCGCCGCGGCCGAGCTGCAGTGCATCGCCGACAGCACCGGCGGGACCTACCGATCGGCCGACGACGCCGAGGACCTGGCCCGGGAGCTGCGGGCCAACGTCGCCGTCGGGACCCCTGTGGAGGGGGGACCCACCCCCGCCGACGCGCTGCCCCTGTCGCCGGGGCAGTACACCGACACCCTCGTCGACACGGTCGCGCGCTGGTACGCCGTGGACCTGCAGCCGGGTGACCGGCTGCGCGCGTCGGTGTCGGTCATCGGTGCCGCCGACCTGCCGACCGTGACCGACGTCGACGTCGAGCTGGTCCTGGGCCACACCGACGTCATCGGGCTGACCCCCTGCGCCACCGACGTGGTCCCCGGCATCGGGCCCTTCACGCGCACGCTGGCCGTGGACGGGCTGCGGGTGGCCGGGGGCACCGTCTGTGGTGACCCCGGGACCTACGCCGTCGGTCTGCGCCTGCTGCCCCGGACCCGCCAGGCGGAGGCCGCGGTCGCGGCGGACGGCCCTGCGGCCGCGGGCCTCGCCGTCGAGCTGCTGCTGGCCGTCACCAGCGACCCCGTCGCACAGGACACCCCGTCGCCGGTCGCCCCGACGGCAGGCCGGCCGTCCGCCCCGGTCGTGGCCGACGTACGCGCC
>JBFKGB010000436.1:0-3038 GCA_041633535.1 Euzebya sp.
CACCCCGTCCCAGGACGCCCTGGAGTTCAGCTGGCTCACCGTCGAGGACGCCACGTCGCCCCTCGTCGCCGCCGAGATGTCCGGCGGCCAGGACCGGCTGATCCAGATGGCCATGGCCCACGTCGGCCGCCTGCCCTAGCCATGACCGACGCGCGCAGCGCAGCGGCCGCCCAGGCGGAGGCGACGCGCCTGCTGACAGCTGCCCTGCGACGCAGCCTGAAACGACGCGATCGGGCCGGCGTGGACGAGACGGGCATGGTGGCGACCATGCGCGGCGCCACGCCCGGCGTCATGGTCGACGTCGGCGCCCACCACGGCACGGCCTTGCAGTACTTCGCCGCACGCGGGTGGACCGTGCACGCCTTCGAGCCCGACCCGGCCAACCGGGCCGTGCTCGAGCGCGACCACGGGACCAACCCGGCGGTCCATATCGATCCACGTGCGGTGAGCGACGTCGGGGGGCAGGAGCTCACGTACTACGCCTCGGACGTCAGCACGGGCATCTCGGGACTGCACGCCTTCCACGACAGCCACCGCCCGGTCGCGATGGTGACGACGACGACGCTGGGCGACGTGTGCCGCGACCGGGGGCTGGAGCGCATCGACTTCCTGAAGATCGACACCGAGGGACACGATCTGTTCGTCCTGCGCGGGCTGGACTGGGACGCAGTGCACCCCGCGGTCGTGGAGTGCGAGTTCGAGGACTCGAAGACCGTGCCGCTGGGCTACGACGTGCACGACCTGGCCCGCTTCCTCCTCGACCGCGGGTACACGGTGTGGCTCAGCGAATGGCACCCCGTCGTGCGGTACGGCACGGCACACGACTGGCGTGGCATCGCGCCCTACCCGTTGCGCCCGGCGCGGGGGTCCTGGGGCAACCTCCTGGCCTTCGCGGACCCGCCGGACCTCCGCGAGATCGCCACGGGGGTGGCCCACCACCTGCGCAGCCGCGCCTGAAGGGGCGGGCGGAACCAGCCCCTCCAGGCGTCGGCCCACTACCCGGCGGCGCACCCCTGGCCGGCGGAGGCCGCCTGCAGCGGGGCGACGACGCTGTCGGCGACCAGCGCGGGGCCGCCGATCATGATGACCTCGGCGTCCATCTCGCAGACCGAGTCCAGGACGGACTGGTCGACCTGGGTCCCCGCCCCCTCCAGCGGGGCGAAGACGCCGCCGAAGTTGCCGACGATCATCGAGGCGGCCAGCACGTGGGCGAAGGCGTCCTCGCGCCGCAGGTTCACGGCGACGATCAGCTCGGGGTCGGTGATGGGCTCCCCGTCGAACTCGAAGATGTCGCCGCTGGCCGGGAACAGCTCGAAGCGGTTCAGCAGCGTCATCTGTGCGCTGGTCTCAAGACGGGTCGCGCCCTGCAGCTCGACCAGCGAGTCGGGCCCGGTGATGGCCGCGATCTCGTCGCGGACGGTCTGGCCGATGACGGCGTCGCCACCCAGCACCAGGACGTTGGTCGGCACGTTGGCCTGCAGGTAGTCAGCGGCCGGGCCGCCGAGGGAGCCCGTCGGGGTCAGCAGGACGGGGATGCCGAACCATGCCGAGATCTGGCCGACGGCGACGGCGTCCGGCCAGTTCCCCTCGAAGGCCACGATCACCGAGTCGAAGGGTGGGGGCCCACCGCCGTTGATGACGGCGTTGACCTCGTCGGCCACCAGGGCAGCTGTCTGCTGACGGCCGGCACCGGCCAGCCGCACCGGCAGGAACCCGGCGTCGGTCAGCACCTGGTCGACCTCGGGACGGACCGCGGCCGTCCCGCCCAGGATGTAGACGACCCCGCCCGGGGGGACGGTGCGCTGCAGCTCGATAAGCGTCGCCTGGCCCAGCTGGCCGTCCTCGCCGGCATACAGCAGCGGTCCGAAGTAGGAGGCCAGGGCCGAGCCGCCCAGCGCGTCGGGGAAGTTGGTGGAGGAGGCGATGACGCCGAAGGCGGCGTCCTGCTGGAACACCAGCTGCGAGATCGCGATGGCGTTGGCGACCGGGTCGTCACCGTCAGCACCCTGGATACGGACCGCGTCCGCCGCAGCGCCGGTCGGCTGGTCCCCCGCCGGTCCGGGGTCGGGGTCGCCGGCCTCGATCTGCCCGCCGGTCACGCCGTCGATCCAGTCCCTGAAGGTCGTGACCTCGGCGTAGACCCCCGGCTGGTTGACGCCGCACTCGCCACCGAAGCTGACGATGCCGAACTGCACGTCGGTCCCGCCGACGTCGGCGAACAGCGGACCGCCGGAGTCGCCCTGGCAGGAGTCACGGCCTGGGTTGGCCGAGTCCGTCGAGGGGTTGCCGGCGCACACCATGGTCGCGTCGACCAGCTGGCCGTACCCGGAGGCGGCGCAGTCGGCGTCGCTGACCACGTCGACGTCGACCTGCAGCAGGACGTCGGAGGCGGGCCCGCCGGTGCTGGTCGCGCCGTAGCCGATCACCCGTGCCTGGGTCGGCGGGTCGTTCAGCGCCAGGTCGGCCGGACCTGCCAGGCGCACCGGGGTCACGTCGGTGGTCTCGTTCGTGCGGACCAGCGCGACGTCGTTGTTGGTCTGCACCGCGTCGTACTGCGGATGGATGATGATCTCCGCGGCCGTCAGCACCGTCCCCTCGGTCTGCCAGTTGTTGGAGTCCACGACGAAGGAGGCGCTGGCCGGGGTCACCGAGGGCTGGCCGCGGTCATCGGCAACGCAGTGGGCCGCCGTCAGGATCCAGTTGGGCGCGATGACCGACGCCCCGCACCCCTGGCCGCCGTCGAACAGGAACGCGGCCATCCAGGGGTACGCCCCCTGGGCCGCGGGCTGTCCGCTGACGATCTGGTAGTCGGCATCCCGGGCGCCGGCGGGGCTGCCGGCCAGGGCGATGGCGAGCACCACCCCCATCACCAGTGCTGGTCCTGTGCTGCGGCGCATCCCGTCGTCCCTCTCGGTTGTGGTGGCCCTCTGCTGCGGGGCTCGTCGGACCCTAGACCGGCGCTGGACGGCCGTGCAGGGGAATTCGGCCCGACCTGTGGACTAGTCCCGGACGTGCGGAAGGGGGGGGGGGGGGGGGGG
>JBFKGB010000437.1:0-3033 GCA_041633535.1 Euzebya sp.
ATGCTGCGACACCCCGACCTCGTCCGGGGCGAGCTGGACACCGGGTTCATCGACCGCCTGTCCACCGAGGAGCTGTCACCGCCCGTGGCGGCCCCCGCCGTCCGTGCCCACGCGGCAGCGGTCGCCGTCGCCGCCGGCCGACGTGCCCGCGCTGCGGCACGCGTGCAGCACACCATCCCGACCGGCTGGCGCAACAACCGCTCGCAGCCCGACCCGCTGTCGCTGACGATCGCCGGTCACGAGGTGACGGTCCAGGCCACGCCCGACGCTGCCGACCGGTGGCGTATGGACATCGACGGCGAGACGACGACGGTGGTCCTGCACGCCGTCGACGGTGACGCGCTGGACCTCACCGTCGACGGGCTGCGGACGACCGTCAGGGCGACCGTCCTCGACGGCGACGACATCACCACTGTCCTCGGCGGCGACGACGTCGACGGGGTCCGGTGGGCGGTCGACTCGCCGCTGGGCGGCACGACCGTGCTGCAGCACCCGCGCTTCCCCATCGCCATCGTCGAGGAGGTCCCGGGCAGCCTGACGGCCCCGATGCCGGGCAACGTCCTGGAGGTCCGCGTCGAGGTGGGCGCGACGGTCGACAGGGGGCAGACGCTGATGCTGCTGGAGGCCATGAAGATGGAGCACCGGATCACGGCACCCCACGACGGCACCGTCACCGGTCTGCGGGTGTCGGCCGGGGACCAGGTCGAGACCGGGGCGGTGCTGGCGGTGATCGACCAGGACGGCACCGAGCAGGACGGCCAGTGACCGGCAGGCGTGCGGGCGTCAGGCCCGCTGCTGACCCGCCTGGGCCGTCGCGTTGATGGCCGTGCGCAGGGCCTGGCCGATCACCGACCAGTCCCACCGCGCCACGACATGGGCGCGTGCCTGCTCTCCCATGCGTGCCGCGAGGTCCCGGTCGCCCAGGATCGCCACCACGGCCTGCAGCACCGACTCGTCGTCGTCGCCGTCCACGACCAGGCCGGTACGACCGTCCTCGACCGTCTGCGGCGCCCCGCCGGAGTCGCCCACGACGACGGGGACCCCGCAGGCCTGCGCCTCGAGGAACACCAGGCCCAGCCCCTCCACGTCCATCCCGCCCAGCCTGGTGCGGCACGGCATCGCGAAGACGTCACCGGTCCGGTAGTAGGCGGGCAGCTCGCTCCACGGCACCTCACCCGTGAACGTGACGGCACCGTCCAGGGCCAGGTCGGCCACCGCCGCACGCAGGTCGTCCTCGATCGGTCCGGTGCCGACGATCAGCAGGTGGGCACCGGGCACACGACGGCGGACCTCGGGCCAGATCCTGATCAGCAGGTCCTGGCCCTTGCGCGGCACCAGACGGCTGATGCAGACCGCCACCGGCGTGGCCGGGTCCAGCTGGTGACGGGCCCGCATGTCCTCCCCCTCCGGGCTGAAGGTGGTGGTGTCGACCCCGCCCGGCAGGCGGTGGACGCCCGTCAGCCGGTCGACCGCCGGCGCGAGCCGGGCGGCGGTGTAGTCGCTGAGCAGGGTCATCGCCGTCGCCCCCCGCGCCAGCCGCCGGATCAGCGGCGCGAAGCCGTAGCGGACCATCCCCGCCTCGCGTCCGTGGGTGATCGCCAGCGTCGGCGTGTCCAGACGGGCGGCCATCTCGGCCAGCGGCCAGGCCGAGCCGAAGACGACGACCTCGGCACCGTGCGCGCGGGCGGCCCGCCGCACGGTGCGCAACACGCCTGGCGTGGGCAGCAGCGGTCGCCGCGAGATGCGCTGCACGCGGTAGGGCAACGTCGCGTCGTGCGCGGCGTCGCCCGGCCACGGCGAGGCGAGGACCTGCACGGTGTCGGGCGGCAGGGTGCCCACCAGGTGGGACACCATCTGCTCGATGCCACCCGATCGGGGCGGGAAGTCGTTGGTCACCCACAGGCTGCGGGCGACGGTCTGGTCGTGTGGGGTCATGGGGAGGTGGCGCGGGCGTACCGCTCGCCGGTGGGAGGGTGTGAGTAGAACAGCACGACCGTCCAGCCGGGTGGGTCGGGGTCGGAGAGGTTGCGGGTGGCCAGCCCCTGCATCATCCGTCCGTAGGTCGCCGGGTCCCGCGTCAGCTGCAGCGCCGCGACGTCCGCCGCGGACTCAGTCCGACGGGACGACCAGCGCTCGACGGGACCGAGGAGGACGAGCAGGATGATGGCCACGGCCACCATACGCGCCACCCCGGCCCGGGTGACCTGCCCGTCCCTGTCCGTCACCCGCGGGCCCGACACCGCGGCGATGACCGCGGTCAGCAGCACCACGACGCCGACCAGCTGCACCGCCGTGCGCTCGACGTCGCGGTTGGCGACGTGCGCCAGCTCATGGGCCAGGACCGTCAGCACCTCCGCCTCGGGCGCATCAGCCAGGAGCGTGTCGTACAGCACGATCCGACGGGTCCCGCCGATGCCCGAGACGTAGGCGTTGGACGCAGTCGTGCGACGGCTGGCGTCCGCCACCAGGACGGGGGTGTCGGGGTCCAGCCCGGCCCGGGTCGTCAGCTCGCTGATCCGGGTGCGCAGGGAGCCGTCGGGCAGGGGTCGCAGGTCGAACAGCAACGGCTCGAACACCAGGGGGCTGATGACGATCAGCACGACGCCGAGCAGCCCGCCGACCAGGCCGACCAGGGGCACCCACGCCCGCGGCCACCGCTCGCGTGCCCACACCGCGGCCCCGACCACCACGCCCACGCCCAGCCAGTAGGGCACGGTCTGCAGACCGACGTCAGCCAGCCACGTCCACCAGGTCTGCGTCGACAGGCCGACGTCCACGGCACGACGCCACGTCCACAGCTGCAGCGGCAGGCGGACCACATCGGTCAGCGCCCACAGCGCCGCGCCGAGCATCCCCAGCCGCACGGGACGAGCGACCCTGCCACCACCGCCCGTCGCATGCGCCCGCCGTGCCACCAGCCAGGCCCCCAGTCCCGCCGCTGCGACACGCAGCAGCGCCGACAGGACCGCGGCCCCGCGCATCGGGGCCCTGAACGCCTCGGCGCGCGCCAGGGTGACCGCGTCCAGGTAGGAC
>JBFKGB010000438.1:0-3020 GCA_041633535.1 Euzebya sp.
CGCCATCACCTACCACCGCAGCCTGCGCGGCAAGGAGATGACGGAGAGCGTGTTCGACGACATCCCCGGTGTGGGGCCGGCCCGCCGGAAGGCCCTGATGACGCACTTCGGGACCGTCCGGGCGCTGAAGGAGGCATCGGTCGCCGACCTCGCCGAGGTCGACGGCATCAGCCAGACCCTCGCCGCCACGATCCACGAGCACCTGCGTCCCGGCGGCGCGCGCCGTACCCCGACGAGGTCCTGATCGGTGGCGGGCCTCAGATGCCCGCGCGATCTGCGGGCCGCAGGGTCGCGTGTCCGTCCCCGACCGGCCGACCGTTAGGATCGTCGGTGATGCAGCCAACCATCGCGATCATCACCGGTCTGTCCGGCGCCGGGCGGACCACCGCCTCCAAGGTGCTGGAGGACATCGGCTACTTCGTCATCGACAACATGCCACCGCAGCTGCTGGACTCCGTGGTCGAGCTGGCGACCGGACCGGGTGCCGACGTCGACCGGATCGCGCTCGTCATCGACGTGCGCGGCCGGCAGTTCTTCGGCGACCTGCGGCAGTCGATCCGCTCGCTGGAGGAGCGGGGTCTGAGCGTGCGGGTGCTGTACCTGGAGGCGTCCACGCAGAGCCTGGTGCAGCGCTACGAGGCCGGACGACGCGTCCACCCCCTGGCCGGCGACGACCGGGTGATCGAGGGCATCGCCCGCGAGAAGGAGCTGCTGGCCGAGCTGCGGGCCGAGGCCGACCTCGTCATCGACACGACCAGGCTGAACGTGCACCAGCTCCGCGACAGCCTCGTGTCCGCCTTCGGCGAGGACGGCGACACGACGATGGTGACCAACATCGTCTCCTTCGGCTTCAAGCACGGGACCCCGCGGGACGCCGACCTGATGTTCGACGTCCGGTTCCTGCCCAACCCGCACTGGGTCCCGGAGCTGAAGCCCTACACGGGGCTGGACGAGCCGGTCCGCGACTTCGTCCTGGGCCAGCCGGAGGCCAAGGAGTTCCTGGACCACCTCCTGCCGCTGATGGACGTCATGCTGCCGGCCTTCAGGCGGGAGGGGAAGCGCTACCTGACGATCGGCATCGGCTGCACGGGCGGCAAGCACCGGTCGGTGGCGCTGACCGAGGAGGTCGCGCGGCACATCCGCAAGGGCGGCGACACGGTCCGCGTGAACCACCGCGACCGGCTGAAGGACTAGGGCGATGGGGGAGGGGACCGCCAGCCGACAGCAGGTCGTCGCGATCGGCGGCGGGCACGGCCTGGCCCGCACGCTGGAGGCGCTGCTGCTGCTCGACGCCGACCCGACGGCCGTGGTGACCGTCGCCGACGACGGTGGCTCCAGCGGTCGGCTGCGACGTGAGCAGGGCGTGATCGCGCTCGGGGACATGCGCATGGCCCTGCAGACGCTCTCGGGCGACGACGGATGGGGTGGGCTGCTGGGCCACCGGTTCGCGTCGGGCTACCTGCAGGGCCACGCGCTGGGCAACCTGGTGCTGCTGGCGCTGATCGAGCAGGCCGACGGTGACGTGGTCGCGGCCATGGACCGGGCCCTGACCGTCCTGGGCGCCCGTGGCCGGGTGCTGCCGTGCACCACCGACCGGGTGACCCTCGCCGCCGACATCGACGGCGTGCAGGTCCAGGGCCAGGTGGCGATCGCCACGACCGCCGGGCACCACCGCGCCGTGTGGCTGGAACCCCGTGACCCCGCCGCATGCCCCCAGGCGGTCGCGGCCATCGCGGCGGCCGACGTCATCGTCATGGGCCCGGGCAGCCTGTACACCTCGATCATCCCCAACCTGCTGGTGCCCGGCATCGCCGCCGCGGTCGCCGCCAGCACCGCGCCGATCGTCTACGTCGCCAACCTGACCTGGCAGCCGGGCGAGACCGCCGGCATGGACCTGCAGGACCACGTCAGCGGCCTGCGGGCACACCTGCCGCCCGGTCGACCACTGCGGGTCCTGCTGCACGACGGCCCCAACGCTGCAGGGTCGGGGGACCCGCTGGGGACCAGCCTGGACGTCGCGGGGCTCGACGTCGTGGCTCATGCCGACCTGGCACAACGCCGCCCCGACGGGGTCGCCGTGGCGGCACACGACGCCAAGCGGCTCGCCGAGGCCCTGCAGCCACTGCTGTCGTGACCGTGATGGGTGTGACCGTGCTGGGCGTGACCGGGTGGGCCTGACGGGATGAGCCTGACCAGGGAGCTGCGCGAGGAGCTGGCCCACGGGCCGGTCCGCACGGGCCGCGCGCGGCTGGCCGAGGCGTCCGCCATGGTCCGGTTCGCCGGCACCCTGCGGCTGCGGGGCGGCGGGCCGACACCGTCGGTCGCCGTCGTCGTCCGCTGCGCGCAGGGCGCCGTGGCCCGGCGGCTGCGGGCCACGCTGGTCGAGGAGCTGGACACCCGGCCCGCCCTGGTGCAGACGCGCGGGGGCAACCTCGCCGGCTCGTCGGCCTACCTCGTCGAGGTCGACCCGCCGGCGCTGCAGCGTCTGGGGATCCTGGACGAGGACGGCCGTGTGACCGAGGGCATCGCCCCGGCGCTGTGCGCACAGCGCGAGCCCTACCTGGCGGGGGCGCTGATGGTCGCGGGGCGGCTGTCGGGTGCCGGCCAGCCCGTCCACCTCGAGGTGGCCGCACCCAGCGGACGGACGGCGACCGACCTGGCCCGGCTGCTGGGCGCCGCCGTGACCGACACGCGGGTGGTCCTGAAGGACGGCGACGTGGTCGCCGACCTGCTGGCCTCGCTGGGGGCCCACGCGACGTTCCTGGCCTTCGACCAGGGACGGATGCGCCGGGACCTCCGACGACGCGTGAACCGCAGCGTCAACGCCGACCGGGCCAACCTGCGGCGCTCCGCCGACGCCTCCTCCGCCCAGATCCGCACCATCCAGGTGCTGCTCGACACGGTCGGCTGGGAGGGGCTCCCCGAGGACCTCCGCGAGATCGCCCTGGTGCGGGTCGTCAACCCCGAGGCGTCGCTGGCGGACCTGGGTCAGCTGGTCGACCACGCCGACGATGGCCGGC
>JBFKGB010000439.1:0-3014 GCA_041633535.1 Euzebya sp.
ACGTACCCGGTGCTGGTCGCGACCAGCGTGGACGGTGAGCGCATGTCGGTGGAGTCCTACGGGCCGACCCGGATCATGTACCCGATGGGCGACCCCGACCTGGACCCGACGATCTACAACCCTCGGCTGATCTGGCAGCTCGACACGATCGACGTCCGGTGACCGCCCGGGGCACCCGGGACGGGAGCGCGGTCGACCCCGAGGCCAACGTCCTGTTCCGGTACCGCTGGGCGCTGATCGCCACGGCATCGCTGCTGCTGGCCGGTCTCAGCTGGGTGGGGGTGATGGTCTACCAGCAGACCGCCGTGCTGCAGGCGACGGTCCAGCGGACCGAGCAGATCATCGACGGCAACGTGCGGGTCTACAGCCAGGTGCAGCGCGAGCTGCTGCGGATGGCGGGGGCGCTGGCCGCGGGCACCCAGGACCCCGAGACCCTCGTGCTCCTGCAGCAGCTGGTCGGCCAGCGGGTGCAGGAGGGGACCCTGGACTACCAGGTCAACACGCTCGGCCAGCCGCTGCTGCTGGAGGAGGCGGTGGCGCTGGCGGCGCGCTGGCGACAGCTGGACGCCGAGGTCATCACGCCGCTGGTTGCCGGCGGCAACGTCCGGACCGACCTGCGCGCCGACGCCCTGCAGGGGATCGGCCAGCTCGAGCTCGCCTACAACCGGCTGGTCAGCGACAGCGAGATCAACCGCCGCAACATCGCCGGGTCCGCCAACGACGCCACCGCCGAGCTGCTGACGCGCTCCCGCGGGCTGCTGCGCGCCGGGGTCCTCACGGTCCTGACGCTCGTCCTGTTCGCGCTCGTCATGTCGCTGGTCTACCGGCGCGTGGAGCGCCAGCGGGCCCAGACCGCCCGCCGTCTGGAGGAGCTGAACGCCAACCTGCGGATCCTGTCCCAGGTGGCCTCGCGCACCGACAACGCGGTGATCATCACCGACGCCGACGGCGTCACCACCTGGGTCAACGACGCCTTCACCACCCTGACGGGCCACCGGTCCGAGCGCGCCGTCGGTGTCCGGCCCGGCGCGCTGCTCCAGGGCCCACAGACCGACCCGGCGACGGTGGCGATGATGTCGGCCGAGCTGGCCGCGGGCCGCGGCTTCACCTGCGAGGTCGTGAACTACCACCGTGACGGCTCGCCCTACTGGGTGCGGCTCGAGGTCCAGCCGGTGCTTGACGACGCCGGTGACCTGTGCAACTTCATCGCCGTGGAGACCGACATCACCGCGCAGCGCGACCTCGAGGAGCGCCTGCGGACCGCCAAGGAGGTGGCCGAGGAGACCGCAGCGGCCAAGGCCAGCTTCGTCGCGAGCATGAGCCATGAGATCCGGACCCCGCTGAACGCCGTCCTCGGGCTGAACAGCCTGCTGCTGGAGACCGACCTGGATGCCCAGCAGCAGGAGTTCGTCCGCACCGCGACCGCCTCGGGTCGGCTGCTGCTGGACATCGTCAACGACATCCTCAGCTTCTCGGCGCTCGAGTCGGGCAACGTCGAGCTGGAGGCCCAGCCCTTCGTCCTGCGCGATCTCCTCGCCGAGACCGTCGAGCTGCTGGACCACTCCGCGACCGAGCGGGGCCTGACCCTCAGCTGCCAGGTCGGCGAGCAGGTTCCCGTCGCGCTCCTCGGCGACCCGACCCGCGTACGGCAGATCCTGGTGAACCTGGTCGGGAACAGCGTCAAGTTCACCCGGTCCGGCGGGGTCGTCGTGCGCGCCCGTGTGCGGGACACGGACACGCCCCCGGGGTTCGTCGACCTGCGCCTGTCCGTCACCGACTCGGGGATCGGGATCGCGGCAGACCGCCTGGACCGGCTGTTCCAGCCGTTCTCGCAGGTGGACGCCTCGACGACCCGCCGGTTCGGCGGGACCGGCCTGGGGCTGGCGATCTGCCGGGACCTCGTCCACCTCATGGGTGGCGAGATCGCCGTCGACAGCCGCCCGGGCGAGGGGACCACGATGCACGTGGACCTGCGGCTGGCTGTCGCCGAGCCACCGTCGGGGCCGACACCGACACCCGGTGTCGTGCCGTCGTTCGCCGGACTGCGCGTGCTGCTGGCCGAGGACGACCCGGTGAACCAGATGGTCGCCAGCCACATGCTGGCACGGCTCGGGGTCGAGCCGGTCGTGGTCGCCGACGGCGCCCAGGCGGTCGACACGGCGCTGGCCGAGCCTTTCGACCTGATCCTCATGGACGTCCACATGCCCGTCATGGACGGCCCCACCGCGGTCCGGCGCATCCACGATGCACTCGACCCGGCAGCCCGCCCCCACGTGATCGGGTTCACCGCGACCGCCCTGGAGGGCGACCGGGAGCGCCTGCTGGCCAGCGGCATGGACGGCTACCTGGCCAAGCCCGTGCAGCTGGAGGGCCTCGCGGACGCCCTCCGGTCGGTGCGCCCCACAGCCGCCCGGCCGTCGTGAGGAAGTCTTCAGGTTGACGCGACCGGCTGGAGAGCCGCCCGCCCTACAACGGGGACATGCACCACCGAGCCACGCCGCCGACCACCAGCCCTGACCGCTCCGCCCTGGGGCCCATCATGATCGTCGAGGACGACCCGACCCAGCGGATGGTCTCTGCCACCATCGCCGGTCAGACCGGCCATCCGGTCGTGGAGGTCGCCGACGCACCGACCGCCATGCGGCTCCTGGCCGACCCCCACGCCCCGTCCCCCGCGCTGGTGGTCCTGGACGTGGACCTGGATGGGGCCAGCGGCCTGGACGTCCTGCGGGCGATCCGCGAGCAGCCACGCCACCACACCCTCCCCGTCGTGCTGCTGACCGGACACGACGACGTGCAGGCGCGCATCGGCGGGCTGGAGGCCGGTGCCAGCGACTACGTCGGCAAGCCCGTGCACCCCCAGGAGCTGCGCGCCCGCATCGACGCGCAGCTGCGGGCCACCACCTCGTGGCGGCAGGTCATCGACGCGGACCTGCTGCAGCGCAGCCGGCTGGCCGGCACGCTGGCGCGTGCCGCGGCGGCGACCGAGGGTGACCGCCTGCGGACCGCCGTGG
>JBFKGB010000440.1:0-2955 GCA_041633535.1 Euzebya sp.
AGCAGGTCCGCCGGACGGCCGTTGTCGAGGGCGGCGACGACGGCCTGGTCGAAGGCGGCGGACGCGACGTCGGCCTGGGGGCGTGGGGGCTTCACCCCGTGCCCTGCACCCAGGTCGCCGGCGACGACCAGGGCCACCTGCCGGGACCCCCCCAGCCCGACCAGCACCTCCGCGACCGTCCCGGCCTGCTCGACGGTGATGTCGGCCGGGACCGTCAGGCCCAGCACGGGCGGGCCGTCGGGCACCTGCCGCGCCAGGACCGACAGGTCCCCGGCGTAGCCCGCACCGACCGTCAGGCCGGGGATCCGCTCGACCGACGCCATCACCGCTGCAGGTGCCGCGTCGCGTGCACGCGCGGGCAGGTCCAGGCCGTAGCCGGACAGGTCGGTGGAGGGGGCGGGGTCGGCCGCCAGGGACGTACCCCCGGCCAGCACGACCACCAGGTCCACGGCGGCCGTGTCCTGCAGCGCCCGCGCGGCCGCACGGGCCAGCCGCGCCATGGTCGGCTCGGGCTCGCCCGGCATGCCGGGCAGCAGCAGCGGTGTCGACGGGACGACCGCGACCGGCCCGATCATGCCGAGGTCGGCCCGACCGTCGCGGTGGCGAGGGCGGCCCGGTCGGGCAGCGGCGTGCCGACGGGGGCGGTGAGGGCGTCCTGGGTCACCTCGCCCATCAGGTAGTGGGCCGCCGCGTCGGTCACCCGGACCGCGGCCGTCGACCCGGCGACCGTGGCAGGACCGGCGGGCACGTGGATCAGGCGGTTCTGCCGGGTCCGGCCGCTGCTGCGGCTCGGGTCGGTCTTGGAGGGCCCCTCGAACAGCACCTCGGCGACGCCACCGACCTGCCGGGCGTGCGACTCCTCGCTGAGGGTCCGGGTCAGGTCCGCGAGTCGCACGAAGCGCTCATCCATCACGTGCTGCTCGACGTGCCCGTCCAGGTCCACCGCGGTCGTGCCGGGCCGCTTGGAGTACTTGAAGGTGAAGGCGGAGTCGAAGCGGGACTGGGCCGTCACCGCCAGCGTGTCGACGAAGTCCTCCTCCGTCTCGCCGGGGAACCCGACGATGATGTCGGTGGAGATGGCCAGGCCCGGGATCGTCTCGCGTGCCTCGGTCACCAGGTCCAGGAAGCGCGCCGAGCGGTAGCTGCGCTGCATCCGCCGCAGGACCCGGTCGCTGCCGGACTGCAGCGGCAGGTGCAGCTGCTCCATGACCGTGGGGATGTCGCGCATCGCCTCGAAGACGTCGGAGGTGAAGTCCTTGGGGTGTGGCGAGGTGAAGCGGATCCGCTGGAGCCCCTCGACGTCACCGAGCATGTGCAGCAGCTCGGCGAACAGGGTCCGGTTGCGGCGGGTGCCCTCCGGCGAGGCGACGACACCGTCGCGCACCAGGTCGCGGCCGTAGCTGTTGACGTTCTGGCCCAGGAGCGTGATCTCGCTGACCCCGTCGGCGACCAGCTCACGCGCCTCCTCGACGATGTCCCCGAGCTTGCGGGACTTCTCGGGCCCACGCAGCGACGGCACGATGCAGAACGAGCAGGTGTTGTCGCAGCCGATCGAGATCGACACCCAGGCGTGGTGGACGACGTCGCGCTGGGCCGGCAGGGCCGAGGGGAACATCTGGGTGTGCTCGAGGATCTCCACGACCGGCAGCGACGCCGAGTCGGCCTGGGCCAGCAGCTGTGGCAGCCGACCCATGTTGTGGGTGCCGTACACGACGTCGACGTAGGGCGCCTTCTCGGCCAGGGCCTCCTGGTCCTTCTGGGCCAGGCACCCCCCGACGACGATGGTCTTGGAGGGGTCCGCCAGCTTCAGGGGCTTCAGGTTGGACAGCTGGCCGTACAGCTTGTTGTCCGCGTTCTCGCGGATGGCGCAGGTGTTGAACAGGACCAGGCCGGCGGACTCGGGGTCCGGCGCCGGGCGGTAGCCCATGGTCTCGAGCACCCCGGCGGCCCGTTCGGAATCGTGCTCGTTCATCTGGCACCCGAAGGTGCGGATGAAGTAGGTGCGGTTGGCCATGGTCTGGGACCCTCGTCTCTGGTGCGGCTGCGCGGGTGCCGCCGCCGACGGCTAGGACTCGGCGTGGCCCAGACGGCGGCTGGGGAGGAGCGAGGCGTCCTCGACGCCCTCCTCGTCCTCGCGCAGGTCGTGCTTCTCAAGGCTGCCACCCCGACCTGCCGCGTACAGCAGGGCCATCAGCCCGCCGAACACCGCCGCGGAGGTCCGGTCGTACACGGCCATGCCGCCGAACCCGGCCAGCATCGCGGCGTAGCCGACGTAGGCACGCCACGAGGACCGACGGATGAACATGGCGCCGGCGATGGCCAGGGCCGGGATGCCGATCAGCATCCATACCTGCAGAACGTTCACCGTGGACTCCTCAATCGTTGCTGCTGCTCAGGTCGTTGGGGTGAAGGGTACGGGGCGGATGCGCCCCTGCCCAAGGCACCGACCCCGGCCCGGCGCGAACAGCCGTCAAGGTCCATGACCCACCGGCCGATGCACCGGGAAGGAAACGACGCTGCCGGTGGCGAACCTGTAGAGGATCGGACACAGACCGTCACGCCGCCGCGGCGGGCTCGTTGCACCGACCAGTACCGCGCCACAGGGCGCACGGAGCCACCCAGGAGTCCTCGAACATGGCGCACCCCTTCATCACCGCCCACCCCCGGCTGATCGCCGCTGTCGGCCTGACCGGCGCCCTGCTGCTGCCGGCGGCCCCGGTGGTCGCCCTCGGTGGCGTCGAGGGACCGTCGGCCGCCACCGACCCGGTGTGTGACACCGTCGCAGGACTGGAGGAGGTCTGCACCCTCGTCGAGGACGCGACCCAGGGCGTCGTCGGCGCGACCGCACCGGTGCTGGACAGCGTCGTCGATGCGGCCGCACCCGTCGTGCAGGTCCTGCCCGCCCCCGCGGCCGACGTCGTGGACACCGTCGTCGGCGGCGCGTCCGGCGACACC
>JBFKGB010000441.1:0-2941 GCA_041633535.1 Euzebya sp.
ATCGGCCCATGTATCCCTCACCCGCCCCGACCCGAGACCGCAACGCCGACGGTCGCCCCGAGAACGCCCGTCCCCGCGACCGGTTCGGCGCGCCGCTCCCTCGCGGCGCCGTCGACGAGATGGCCCACAAGGTCGAGCCGGAGGACGTCTGCACGAGTGTCGAGCAGGCGGTGGAGCACGCGCTGCGCCTGTTCGCCGAGGAGCGGTTCTTCGAGGCCCACGAGTTCTTCGAGTGGGCCTGGAAGGGACCGGTGACGCCGGATGCGGACCGTCCGTTCTTCAAGGGCATGGCCCAGCTGGCCGTCGGCTACTGCCACACGCAGCGGGGCAACGACACCGGGGCGCGGACGCTGCTGCGCCGCGGGATCGACGGGATCCGAGGGTTCGCCCCCGCCCACCACGGCATCGATGTGGACGCCACCGCCGACCTGGCCGAGACGTTCCGCGACCGTGTCGCACCCGACCACGTGGGGCCGGACCTGGCCTTCCCCGGGCTGCGCCTGACCTGACCCGGCCCGTGTGGGCCTGGGAGGCTGCGCGGTCGTCTTGCGCCACTTGGTCGAGGACGTCGGTCCGGGAGCCCGCTGCGCCGTCGTCTTGCGCCACTTGGTCGAGGACGACGGTCCAGGGGCCCGCTGCGCTGTCGTCGTGCGCCAAGTGGTCGAATACGGCGGTCCAGGGGCCCGCTGCGCCGCCGTCGTGCGCCAAGTGGTCGAAGACGGCGGGCGCGAGAACACGACCCGCCCGACCTCTGAGCGCCCCCGATCTCAGAGGTCGCGGCTCGAGGGCGTGGCGCCGGCGGCGCGGGCGTCTTGGATCGTGACGACCACGACGCGGTCAGCGGCTTCGTCGTAGGTGTAGACGATGAGCATCCACCGCCATGGGCCGAGGATGAACCGCAACGGTCTCCAGCGGCCGCCCAGCTCCGCGCCGAGAAGTGGGAAGTCGCCCAGCGGCTCGATCGATCGCCGCACGCGGTCGGTGGTGTCAGCGGGCAGCGACAGCACGGCGGTCAGCCGGGCCAGGTCCTCGACCGCTGCCGCGGCGACCTCGACGCGGGCCACCGGCTACAGGTCGGCCAGCGGGATGGTGGCGCCGTCGGCGGCCTGGCGCAGTCCGAGCTGGGCCCGTTCGAAGGCACCGGGGATCGCGTCGAGCAGCGCGAGGACGTTGGCCGGGTCAGGGTCGGCGTCATCGATGGCGCTGGACAGCAGCGATCGGGCAAGGGTCCCCTCGGCGACGTGCACCCGTGCGGCGAGTCGGGCGAGCTTTGCGGCGCGCTGCTCGTCCAGGGTGACGTTCACGCGCTGACCGTCCGGCATGCCCGCAGGTTACACGGGGCGACACGACCTGTGCAGGTGGGTGCTCACCCTCCCACGACGAACGGAGCGCACCATGACCAGACAGCCGCGGCCTCGCGGCCTCTGGATCACGGGACATCTCCTAGACTCCACGGGTGCCCAACACCCCCGCCGACCCCACCGTCCTCCTCGTCGAGGACTCGCCGAGCGACGCGGCGTGGCTCAGCGCGATGCTGGACGTCCCGGTCGTGCACGCCACGACCATCGCGGAGGCCCGGCAGGTGCTCGACGAGGGCGGGGCCGGCCTGGTGCTGCTGGACCTGGGGCTGCCCGACGCCGACGGGATGAGCGGGCTGGCTGCCCTCCGCGAGCGGTTCGACGGCCCGATCATCGTCCTGACGGGCCACGACGAGGCCGACTTCGGCCCGGCCTCGGTCCGGCACGGCGCGCAGGAGTTCCTGGGCAAGGACGGGCTGGACGCTGTGACGCTGCGGCTGGCGATGCGCTACGCCCGGGAGCGACACCAGCAGGCGCTGCAGGTCACGCGCGCCCAGCAGCGCCTGCAGCGCTACGCCCGGGCGGTGGCGCACGACCTGCGGTCGCCGCTGACGACCGTGCAGGGGTTCGCGGACCTGATCGTGGAGGACCAGCGCGCCGCTGGCCCGGAGGGGTCCGCCGCCGGGATGTACGCCGAGCGCATCGTGGTGACGGTCGCACGGCTGGCCGCGATGCTGGACCAGCTGCTGGTGGATGCGGAGTCGACCGCGGAGGAGCAGACGGTCGACCTGACGACGGTGGTCGACGCGGCCCTGCAGGTCCTGGCCGACGACCTGGACGCACGGCGGGCGACGGTGACGGTCGGACGCATGCCCACGCTGTGGGGCCGCGCAGCGTCGTTGCAGCAGGTCGTGCTGAACCTGGTGGCCAACAGCCTCAGGCACGCTGGCGTCGACCGCCCCCACGTGCACATCGGGGCGCAGCAGACCGGGGACGGCGGCTGGGAGGTCACGGTCGAGGACGACGGGACCGCGGTCGACGACGAGCTGATCGCCATGGGTCAGCCCCTCCAGGCGGCACGGCTGAAGCCGCGCGGCGACGGCCACGGCTTCGGTCTGCGGGCCGTCGCGATGGTCGTCGAGGAGCACGACGGCCAGACGTGGCTGCAGCGGACCGACGCGGGCGGCCTGCGCGTCGTGCTGCGCTTCCCCTCCTCCCGGGTCCTGCCCCCGGAGCCCGCACCGGGGCGCGGCTAGCGTGTCGGCCATGGCCCGGCCGATCCTCCGCCTGCTGCTGGTCTCCACCACCGTGGGGGCCGACGTGTTCGGGCAGCTGATGGACGGCGCGTCGGAGGCCGTGACGGTGGACGCCGTCGACACGGTGGCCGGGGCCGTGGACCTGCTGTCCGTGGAACGGTTCGACGTGACGGTCCTCGACCTGTCGGTGCCGGACTGCGACGGCGTCGCCGGTGTGCGCGCGATCCAGATCGCCGACCCGGCGGCCGCGCTGGTCGTCATGGGGTCCGCATCACACGACGACCTGCTGCTCGGTGCCATCTCGCTGGGTGTCGAGGGGCACCTGGACGCCGACCACCTGCAGGCGGCCGTCACCCAGCACGCCGTCCGCTACGCCCTCGCGCGCAA
>JBFKGB010000442.1:0-2927 GCA_041633535.1 Euzebya sp.
GCCGTCATGGTCGAGTCCCAGCCGTTCAACCGCCCCGACTGGCACTGGCGCATCGTCGACGCCGCCGACGGTGTCCTGGTGCAGGGCCACGCGCCGGTGGCGGCCGCGCTGCAGCAGCAGCCGTGGCCCGAGCCGCTGCAGGGCGGTCTGGGGACGCCCCGCACGGGTACAACCACCTCGTGACACATGACGCGGTGGTGGTCGGATCCGGACCGAACGGCCTGGCGGCCGCGATCACGTTCGCGCGTGCCGGACGGTCGGTGCTGGTGCTCGAGGCGGCCGACGAGCCGGGCGGGGCGATGCGGTCGGCACCGCTGGTGGGGGAGGGGTACGTCAACGACCTGGGCTCGGCGATCCACCCGCTGGGCAGGGCCTCACCGTTCATGGCGTCGCTGGGGCTGGAGGCCCACGGCCTGGAGTGGATCACGCCACCCGCCGCCGTCGGGCAGCCGCTGGACGGCGGCCGGGCCGTGGTCGCCTGGAACGACCTGGACCGCACGGTGGCGGGGCTGGGCGCCGACGGGGCTGCCTACCGGGCGATGGCCCAGCCGCTGATCGACGGCTTCGACAAGCTGATGGACCTGTCGCTGCGCCCCCTCCTGCGCATCCCGCGCCATCCGCTGTTCGCCGCCCGGTTCGGGCTGCAGGCCATCCAGCCCGCCACGTTCCTGGCCGGCCGCCGGTTCGCCACCGACGAGGCCCGCGCGCTGTTCGCGGGTCACGCCGCGCACTCGGTGCTGCCGCTGGACCGGCCGTTCACCGCCTCCTTCGGGCTGATGTTCGCGGCCATGCCCCACGTGGTCGGCTGGCCGTTCCCGCGTGGCGGGGCGTCGTCGCTGGCCGCCGCGATGGTTGCCGAGCTGCGGTCCCTCGGCGGCGAGGTGCGGACGGGCGTCACGGTCCGGTCGATGGACGACATCCCCCCGGCGGACCGGGTCGTGCTGTCCCTCACCCCGCTGCAGGTCCTGCAGATCACCGGCAACCACTTCCCCTCCTCCTATCGTCGCTCCCTTGCCGGCTTCCGGTACGGCCCGGCCGTGTTCAAGCTGGACTACGCGCTGTCCGACCCGATCCCGTGGACCAACCCGGACCTGCACGCCACGGCCTGCGTGCACGTCGGGGGGACCATGGCCGAGGTGGCGGCCTCCGAGGCCGCCGTCGGCCGGGGGCAGCACGCCGACCGTCCCTTCCTGATCCTGGCCCAGCACACGCCCTTCGACCCCTCCCGCGCGCCAGCGGGCAAGCACACGTGTTGGGTGTACTGCCACGTGCCGAACGGCTCGACGGTTGACATGACCCGGCGGATCGAGGCGCAGATCGAGCGGTTCGCGCCCGGCTTCCGCGACACGATCGAGGCCCGGTACACCTCGGGGCCGGCGGTGCTCGAGTCCTGGGACGCCAACCTGGTCGGCGGGGACATCGGCGGTGGGTCGCTGGGTGGCACGCAGCTGCTGGCCCGCCCTCGCCTGCAGCGCTCGCCCTACACCACCCCCGATCCGCGCATCTTCATCGGCTCGGCCTCGACCACGCCCGGCGGCGGCGTGCACGGCATGGGCGGGCACCAGGCAGCGCTCGCCGCCCTGCGGTAGGACCTGGCGACAGGACCTGGCGGTAGGATCAGCAGCATGCTCGACCCCCGTCACGCGCTGCTGATCCGCTACTGCGTCCCCTGAAGCTACGACGATCGTGCCGTCGGTCTGACGGCTGAGGTGTCCAGGGCCTACGCGCCCATCCTGTCCTCGATCCAGCTGGTGCCCGCCAGCCGGGGGACGTTCGACGTCGTGCTCGACGACGAGGTGGTGTTCAGCAAGACCGAGGTCGGCCGCCACGCCGAGCCGGGCGAGGTGATGGGCCTGCTGGCCCAGCGGATGGGGCCGCCGCTGCAGCGCTGACCCGCAGGTGCGGGCTCAGCCGATGACGCGGGCGAGGCCCTCCTGGGCGGTCGAGACCAGCAGGGTGCCGTCGGCGTCGTAGATGCGCCCGAACCCCAGGCCCCGTCCCCTGCCGGCTGCCGGCGACGTCGTCTCGTACAGCATCCAGCGCTCGGCGTCCGGGCGCGGCTCGTGGAACCACATCGCATGGTCCAGCGAGGCCAGCATCAGGTCCTCGTCGCCGAACCAGCGGCCGTGGCGGGTCAGGATGTTGCTCAGCAGCGTGAAGTCGCTGGCGTAGGTGATGATGGCGGCGTGGACCAGCGGCGGCGACGCGATCGTCCCCAGGGCCCTGAACCAGTACCGCGTGGGCGCCTCCGGGTCCTCCTCGGACGGCTGCTGCATGCGGAAGTCCAGCGCGTGCAGCTCGCCCCAGCCGCTGGTCGAGCCGTCGGCCTGCTCGGTCAGCATCCGCATCTGCGGGACCTCCTCGGGTCCCGGTCCGTCCGGCATCGTCGGCTGATGGGTCAGGCCCTCCTCCTCGATGACGTGGAAGGAGGCCTCGAGGGTGAAGATCGCCTTGCCGCGCTGCCGTGCGCGCACCCGTCGGGTCGTGAACGACCGGCCGTCGCGCAGCCGGTCGACGTCGTACACGATCGGGATGGAGGGGTCCCCGGGACGCATGAAGTAGGCGTGCAGCGAGTGCACGAACCGGTCGTCGTCGACCGTCCGGCCGGCCGCCACCAGGGCCTGGGCCGCCACCTGCCCGCCGTAGACGCGCTGCCGTTCGCCGACCGAGCACTGCCCGCGGTACAGGTCGACGTCGATCGTCTCGATGTCGAGGAGGGTCAGCAGCCGGTCCAGGTCCGTGGTCATGGCCCGGGACGCTACCGCCTCGGCGACATCCCCTCCCGTGCGAGTGACCACCCCTCCCGTGCGAGTGACCACTGGCGTGGTGCGCACGTTGCCTGCTGTGCCGCGTGTGGCCTGCTGTGGCTCGTGAGGGCGCAGCAGGGCGGCGGCGTGGACGCTCGCAGCGAGGGGTTGGTCACTCGC
>JBFKGB010000443.1:0-2921 GCA_041633535.1 Euzebya sp.
ACCCCCACGTGGTCGACACCGCCGAGCGGCTCCTCGCCGGCGGCATGGCGCCCGACCGTGTGCTGGCCCAGATGGCGATCGTGCTGACCACCGTGCTGCTGCTCGCCATCGAGGAGGAGGACGACGAGGATGAGGACGGGGGCGGCTTCGACGAGGAGGGGTTCCACCGCGAGCTGGACGCGCTGCCGCTGCCCGAGTCCGACGCGGTGCGCGACGCCTTCCTGGCCGTCGCCGCCGAGCACGTCGCCGTGAACGGTGAGGAGCTGCTGGCCCTGGTGGCCGAGCGGCTGGGCGTGTCGACGGACCAGACCACCGCGATGCAGCTGATCGACCAGGTCGACGAGCTGCTGGGTGGCGCCCACGGCCCGCTGGTCTGGCTGGCGGACGACACCACCGTGTCGGCCGAGGCCATCGTCGCCGGGCTGGTGCTGACCCACCGGCTGGACGCCGAGGAGATCCGCACCGGGTGCCTGGACCTGGGATTCGACCTGGCGATCCTGTCGTGGGCCGACGCCCCGACCATCGACGGGCAGGACCTGCAGCCCCACGTCCACGACGACGACGCCGTGTACTGGTCGGGGCCGGAGGGGTGGCTGGGCGACCACCAGCCGGGTGACCTGCTGGCCGTCGCCATCGACGCCGACCAGCGCGTCGTCCTGGAGGCCGTCGGTGGTGTCCCGACGCCCAGCCCTGCCCTGGTCGCCGCGACCCGGGCGGCCTACGACGCCGAGCTGGGCGAGGCGGGCCTGCCCGTGCCCGGGCGTGACCTGCTGGCGCGGATGCGGGTGACCGACCGGTCGGTGCTGAGCGAGCCGCAGGCACCCCTGACGACGCTGTGCACGGAGGGCGGGCTGGAGCGGTCGGGCAACGAGGTGGCCCACGACGCCACGGTGTGGCACGAGGCCAGGCGCCTGACCGACATGCAGGCCATCCGCGAGGCGGTCGGCGAGGACGACGAGCTGTACGACGCCGCCATCGCCGTCATCCACGTCTGCGACATCCTGCACGAGGGCTCGACCCTGGCCGAGGACCAGGTCGCCGCGATGCTGGATGACCTGGCCGACCTGGACGTCCTGACCCTGGTCGAGCACGCCCTGCTGGACGCCCGGCCCGCCCCGGACCGGACCGGACCGACGATCGCCGAGGTCCTGGTGGGCCTGGCACGCCGACCCCGGCACGTCGCGGTCACCCGCTACGTCGCCGCCATCCAGTCCGAGCAGGACGGTGACGCCGAGGCCGCCGAGCAGCATCTCGAGGCCGCCGTCGCCGCCGCGCCGGACTTCCCGCCCTCCACCGACCGGCTGGCCTGGTACGCCAGCGACCGTGGTGACGCCACCCGCGCCGTTCGGCTGTGGCAGCGGCTGCCGCTGACGGCGACCGCCGCCGCCGACATCGCCGCGTGCGAACGGTTCATGGAGGGCGTGGCCACGATGAACCGCAACGACCCCTGCTGGTGCGGGTCAGGACGCAAGTACAAGCGCTGCCACCTGGGCAAGCCGGTCATGCCGACCCTGCCGGACCGTGCCGGCTGGCTGTGGCGCAAGGCCGCCGCCTACATGGAGCGCGGTGGCGCCGAGGCCCTGGACGCCATGTGGCAGGTGGTCACGGCACGCATGGACGGCGAGCCGCAGGACTGGGCCCAGGCCCTGGCGGACCCGCTGGTCGTGGACCTGGCCCTGGTCGAGGGGGGCTGGTTCCCCCGCTTCCTGGCCGACCGCGGGGTGCTGCTGCCGGAGGACGAGCTGGTGCTCGCCGGGTCGTGGCCCGCCTCGACCCGCCGCGTGCACACCGTCACCGAGGTCGTGCCGGGCACCGGGCTGACGCTGACCGACGCGACGTCGGGCACCGCCGTCACCGTCCGGGACCGGACCCTGTCGGGCACCGTCGCCGTCGGCGAGCTGCTGTGCGCCCGCGTGGTCCCCGACGGTGAGGGGCACCAGCTGGTCGGGGCCGTCCTGCCGCTGCGGCCCGAGGAGGCCGCGACGGTCACCGAGGCCCTGGCATCGGGCGACCCCCTGCAGATCGCCGAGGTGGTGGGCCGGCTGGAGCGTCAGCCGGCCTGAGGCCCCTCACCGGGTCAGCCCACGCACGCCGCCGAGCCGCTGTCGCTGTACGTCGACCCCGGCACGCTGTGGAACTGCCAGCCGTAGCCACCGTCCTGCAGGTCCAGGCTGAGCACGCCGAAGGTGTCGCTGGTCATCGCCTCGACGTTGGGGCCGGGCGTGATCGGTGCGTCCAGGCTCTTGCCGCCGGTGCCGACCAGGAACTGCCGCATGCCCTGGGGGTCGGCGGCGCCGAAGGCGTCCTGCGGCGCGAACCGCACGTACCGGTGGAAGTGGCCGGCCAGGACCACGTCCGCACCGCCCTCGTCCAGGGCCCGCCACAGCGCCCTGGTCATCGTCGCGCCGCCGGTGCCGACGCCGCTGTACAGGGCGTGGTGCCAGATGGCGAGGGTGCAGTCGGCGGTGCTGGCCGCCAGGTCGGCGCGCAGCCAGCGCTCCTGCGGCGTGCCGTAGCCGCACCCGCCGACCTTGCTGCAGTTGCTGTTGAGGGCGATGACGTGCCAGCTGCCGACGTCGAAGCTGTACCACCCCTTGGTGCGGTCGCCCGCCCGTGCCCCGAAGTAGTCGAAGTACCCCGTCGCGGTGCCGGTCTGGTACTCGTGGTTGCCCGGCACCGGCCGGGTGATGTCCAGGTGCGCACCCCAGCTGAGGTCGTATGAGGCGCGGAACTCACTGAGCCGACCCGACTGGTACTGCAGGTCGCCCAGGACCAGCACCGCGGCCGGGTCCAGGGGACCGACCAGGTCGGCCGTGGCCTGCTGGCGACAGGCGGTCGCGGTGCCCTGGCCGTCGTTGAAGTCCGGGTCGGAGGCCTGGCAGGCGATGTCGCCGACCGCCACGACGGTGACCCCCTCAGCC
>JBFKGB010000444.1:0-2888 GCA_041633535.1 Euzebya sp.
AGCGGGCCGGCACCTCCAGCTCGTCGCGCAGCGCCTGGAACGGCGCGGTCGACAGGTCCTCGGGCAGGGGGCGTCTGATGGGGGTCACGCCGTCACCCTATGAGATGGCCTTGCCTACCAGTCGCACGCCGCGCCCCGGCACGTCCTCAGCCGAGCTTCAGCACCATCCCGCCGTCGGCGACGACCTCGCTGCCGACCATGAACGACGCCTCGTCGCTGGCGAGGAACGCGATGGTCGCTGCCAGCTCCTCCGGCTGGGCGGGGCGTCCCAGCGGGGAGGGGTCGGGCCCCTCGGCCATCGCGGCCAGGAACGACGGGTCGAGGTGCGCCGCGATGTTGGTGATGACCGCCCCTGGGCAGACCGCGTTGATGCGGATGCCCTGGGCCGCGTGGTCCGTGGCGAAGGCCTTCGTCAGGCCGACGACGGCGTGCTTGCTGGCCGTGTAGGCGGCCGCCAGCGGCTGGACCTGCAGGCCGGCGACCGACGCCACGTTGACGATCGACCCGCCGCCCCGCTCGAGCATCGCCGGGATCTGGGCCTGCATGCCCAGGAACACACCGCGGACGTTGACGGCCATGATCCGGTCGTACTCCGCGACCGGGATGTCGACGGCGGGCACGAACCCGCCCAGGATGCCGGCGTTGTTGATGGCGACGTCCAGGCCGCCGTAGACGTCCGCGGCAGCACGGACCAGCGCGCGGTTGTCCTCCTCGCGGCTGACGTCGGCGTGGTGGTAGTGCGCCGTCCCGCCCGCGGTCAGGATCAGCTCGACCGTCTCCTTGCCCCCACCGTCGTCGACGTCGCTGACGACGACCGACGCGCCCTCCTCGGCCAGGCGGACGGCGGTGGCGCGGCCGATGCCGGACGCGGCCCCGGTGACGATGGCGATCCTGTCGGTGAACCTCATGGCGATGCCTCCCTGATGGGCCACGCCGGTCCACGGCGCGACGCGTGTCCGCTGAGCATCCTCCCGTCGCTGCCACAGGACGCGGGCCACAGGTCCCGCGACGAGAGGGTCCGACGACCCGCTCCCGGACCGATCAGTCCCGCGTGTCCGAGTCCAGACGGGCGACGCGGCGGACGCCCGCGGTCTGGCGGTAGGAGTCCATCAGCAGCTCGGCAAGCTCGGCGTCATCGGTCTGGGCGTCCAGGTCGACGCCGATCCATCCCGCGCCACCCAGGTAGGCCGGGACGAACGTCCGTGGGTCCTCGGCCAGCGCGGCGCGCTCTGCCGGGTCGGGCCGGACCATGACCGCCTGCTCGTGCTGGATCCACCGACCGTCGACCTTCGCCGAGCCGCCGTAGTAGCAGAACACCTTGGTGGTGTAGAAGGCGGGCCGCCCGTGGGAGACCTTCTCGGCCGCGTCCGGGAGGTCCAGCGCGATGGTCCGGACGCGGTGCAGCACCGGATCGGCGTCGTCGAACATGATCGGGTGCGCCATCCCGGGAGTGTGCACCAGCGGCAGTGACCGCCGCGCGGTCGACCACCGGGTCTGCCGTCGGCGGACGTCGGGTAGGGCTGCGGTGTGGAACGCGAACGCCGTGCCCCCTGGGCCGATGACGTCGAGACCCACCGGCTGATCCGCGGACGCCGGTGGCGGGTCAGCGACCCCCGCATCCCCGACCGGCTGCGTCAGCACCTCGTCGACGAGCTGATGGCCGCCCGCCGTGCCGTCGGTGCGGCAAAGGACGCCACCGCCGAGCGTGCGGCCCGCGACCGGGTCCAGGACGCCAAGGTGGCGCTGGGCGAACGCGGTCTGCGGTGGTGGGCCGCCGACCTGGACGCGGAGGAGGTCGATGATCGCATCCTGCGGACCGCGCAGACCCTACGGAGGGCGCTACCTGCAGACGTGACGCCCACGAACGACATCGTGGCGTCGGTCGTCTCGGTCCAGCCCGATCGCGTCGCGGAGGTCCTCCACCGGTCCTGAACCGAGCCCGTCAGGTTCGGGGTGGTCCGGGCATCGCAGGTGGGGCAGGGTGTCGCGCACGCGGACGGAGGTACGGGATGCGGGTGCTGGTAGCGGGCGGGACGGGCCGCAGGTGCTGGACGCGCTGGGATGACAGCCAGGTACGCGCACCGTCACGGCGTTTGGTGTGCGGTGCGTGACCCAATATGCTCCTGCCCGTGCCAGGTCATCCTGGCGTGTCCCACCGCAGGGGAAGCCGGTCTGAGTCCGGCGCTGACCCGCAACCGTAGGCACCGAACTGGTGCGAGCCGGACCACCTGCCGGGGCGAAGGCTCTCCACCGTCGTGGTCTGCGGACGGAGCCCACAGGCACCGCTGACAGGGGGTGCTGCTCGTGGGTCCCGTTGGGGCCCACAATCGCAAAGGAACTCCCTTGTCGGACCGTCCCACCCGGAGGTCAGGTCGTGCGCTGGCGCACACCCTGGTCGCCGCCCTCCTGCTGTCGCTGCTCTCTGCCCCAGCCGCCATCGCCGGCCCTACCGAGGACCAGGCCGAGGTGGCCGCAGCGGCGTGGCTCGTCGGTGCCTACGCCGACGGCGAGGTGACCACCGGCGGTGGGCTGACCGACGTGATCCTGGCGCTGGGCGGCGCCGGCGCCGCACCGGACACCATCGCCGCCGCACGGACCGACCTGGAGGCCCTCGCGGCCGACTACGTCACCGGCGGTTCAGACGTCGTGGACGAGGGGCCGCTGGCCAAGGCGATCCTGGGCATCGCCACCGGTGGTGGCGACCCCACCGACGTGGACGGACAGGACCTGGTCGCCCAGCTGCGTGCGCTGCGGCAGACCCAGGGTGGTGACGCCGGCCGCTTCGACGACGCGAGCGTGTTCACCCAGGCCCTTGCCGTGATGGCGTTGGCGACCACCGCCGACGGCGTCGCCGCCGACAGCCGCATGTGGCTGGTCGACCGTCGCTG
>JBFKGB010000445.1:0-2884 GCA_041633535.1 Euzebya sp.
CACCTCGGGAGCCGGCGCCATCGACCTCACCGGACACTTCAACCGCGCCGACGCCGCCGCTCAGGCTGCAGAGGGCATCGGCTCGGACAACTTCGAGCTGGTCAAGAACATCCCGCACTCACAGCAGGGTCGAGGCTCGGACATCGAGTTCGCCGTCCTGAGCTACCCGGACGCTGCCGCAGCAGCCGCCGCCGGATACCGCAACCCGGGAGCCGACGCGCTGCCCGACCAGGACGGGATCCAGAAGGACATCGCGCTGGCCGGCACCACCGGCACCGCGTTCTACCTGTACGACGTCACGGTCCCGGCCGAGACCTACGAGACCGCGTCCTACGCCTGCAGGGCCAACCAGGGCGACACCCAGGTGTTCACCCGCGAGGTCGACGGCGTGACCCGGACCTACACCACGTACACGGTCGAGGACTCCTCCGCCGGTGCTGCCGCGGCCAGCCAGTGCGCGACGGACGCCGGGCTGAAGGGCAACGCCTCGGGCACGTTCATCATCGACCTGACCGACCCGTTCGACCCGGTCGCGGTCGCCCACATCTCGGTCCCCGAGGGGTCGCACAACGGCTCGATCCACCCCAGCGGTGACTTCTTCTACAACTCCAACTCCTCGCTGTACACCGACACCGCCCTGGACGGCGGCCCCGGCATCGAGTACTACGACATCCGCGACTTCGGCGCCATCAAGCGCCTGGGCCGTCTGGCGCTGCCCCCCATCCCGCTGTCGCTGGGCACCGAGTCCCACGACATCACCTTCAACGCCGCCGGTGACCGGGCCTACTCCGCCGCGCTGTCCCAGGGCGTCATCCTGGACACCACCGACCCGGCGAAGCCCGTGATCCTCACCAGCTTCGTCGACCCGACCATCAACGTGTGGCACCAGTCCGACCCCATCGTGCTGGACGCGGGTACGCCCGAGGACACCTCTGACGACCGCACCCTTCTGGTCGTCGAGGACGAGGTGGCCGGCGCCATCGGCACCGGCCAGTGCCCCAACGGCGGCGTGCACGTGTTCGACATCACCGGCGACCTGGAGATGACCCCGGTCAAGCTGGGCTACTGGAACATCGACGAGGCCCGCGTGATGGCCGCTGACGGCAGCCCGGCTGCCGGGGGCTGCACCGCCCACGTGTTCCGCCTGTACCCCGACGCCGGGATCATGACGATCGCCTACTACAACGGCGGCACCCGCGTGGTGGACCTGGGTGGCCTGGTCGGCATCGGCCTGGGCGAGACCGAGGTCGTCAACTCCCCGATCTCGGGTGACCCGATGACCCAGCTGGGCTTCCGGCGCTTCGCCAACTCCAACGAGTGGGCCTCGAAGGCCGTCCGCATCGAGAAGTCCGAGGACGGCACCCTGCAGCCGTTCCACGTGTTCGCCAACGGCTCGCGCGGCCTGGACGTCATCCTGTTCGACGGCACCGAGGACGCCGAGGCCCAGGCCATGGGTCGCTGGATGAGCCCGGCCGAGGCCGAGCTGGAGCTGACCCGCTTCACCCCGGAGGAGCTGACCGCCAACCCGCAGTACGTCTGCTTCCTGTAGGCGGCTGAGATCCTGATGACGCCCCCGGCCACATGGCCGGGGGCGTCATCGTGTGCCCATGGACAGCAGGGCTGCGCGGTGGTTGGCTCGCGGCCCTGACCACAGCGAGGGAGCCCGTCATGACCGACCCCGTCGACGACACCGCACGCGTCCGCGTCGACCGCGCGGACTGGTACGCCACCATCACGATGAGCGTCCCGCAGCGGCGCAACGCCCTTTCGCTGGCCGTCATCGAGGACCTGACCGCAGCGCTGCGCCAGGTGGCCGCCACCGACGTGGCAGGGGTGATGATCACGGGCGAGGGCCCGGTGTTCTCCAGCGGCCACGACTTCGCCGACATGGCCGGGCGGCCGCTGGGCGAGATGCGCCAGCTGCTGCGCACCTGCGCGGACATGATGCTGCTGACCCAGCAGATCCCCCAGGTCGTGCTGGCGCGGGTCCAGGGCCCGGCGCTGGCGGCCGGCTGCCAGCTCGTCGCCAGCTGCGATCTGGCCGTCGCGGTCGACACGGCCACGTTCAGCATCCCGGGTGGCAAGGCCGGCTGGTTCTGCCACACCCCGGCGGTGGCGGTGGCCCGCAGCGTCGGGCGCAAGCAGCTGATGGAGATGGCGCTGACCGGCGACGCGGTGGACGCGCAGACGGCCGTCGGCTGGGGGCTGCTCAACCGGGCGGTGCCCGAGGCGGACCTGGACGAGGCCTGCCTGGACCTGCTGGGCCGGGCCACGCGGGGCAGCCGGCTGTCCAAGGCGATGGGCAAGCAGACGCTGTACCGGCAGATGGGGCTCGACGACCGGCAGGCCTACGACGTCGCCATCGAGGTGATGGCCGCCTCCAGCCAGACCGCCGACGGTCAGGAGTCGATGGCCAGCTTCATCGAGCGTCGCCCCGCCAAGTACGTCGACCGGTAGCCCGCTAGGGTCCGCGGCCTATGGCGCTTGGACTCGACGACGTGCTGGTCGGCAGCTGGACCCACCCGGATGGGCACACCGGCTGCACGGTGATCCTGCCCCCGAAGGGTTCGATGGGGGCCGTGGCGGTGCGTGGGGGCGCCCCCGGGACCCGTGAGGCGGCGGCCCTGGGCCCCGGTGGGCAGGGGACGGAGTGCCATGCGGTCTTCCTCTCCGGCGGGTCGGCCTTCGGGCTTGCGGTCGGCGACGGTGTCGCCCGCTGGTGTGAGGAGCAGGGGAGGGGCTACGACCGCTTCGTCACGCCGGTACCGGTCGTCGGAGGGGCGATCGTGTTCGACCTGCACAGGGCCGGTGCCGACCGGCCGGACGCCGCCAGCGGACGGGCCGCGTGCGAGGCCGCGGTCAGCGACGACCCGCAGATGGGGCG
>JBFKGB010000446.1:0-2872 GCA_041633535.1 Euzebya sp.
CCGACGCCCTGGCGGCGATCAGGGCCGACCAGGCCCGTGTCGTCGCGGCCGTGCCACGGTCGACACGCGGCCCCGCGGTCGAGGTGGGTGCATGACCGACGTCCAGGGCGGCCGGACGGCACCGGGGGAAATGGCTCGGATCGACCGGCGTCGGCTGGTCGGACGGTCGCTGGTCGCGCTGGTCCTGGTCGTCGTGGCCATCGTGCTGATCGGGCCCCGGGGCCAGCAGGGTGTCCCGCTGGACCCACGGTCCACCGGGCCGCTGGGCACCCGGGGGATCCTCGAGGTCATGGACCGCCTGGGGGTGCCCGCCACCGTCGAGGGCGGCGTGCCCGGACCCGACGACGGCGTGGTGCTGCTGATCGCCGACGACCTGACCGACGCACAGCATGAGGCGCTGGGCAGCTGGGTCGACGAGGGTGGCCGGCTGGTGCTCACCGACCCCCTCAGCGTGCTGGCGCCCGACGTGGTGGGGCTGACCTCCATCGCCTTCACCGAGCCGACGATCGAGCCCGCCTGCGATGACCCGATGGTCGCCGGCGTCGACCGGGTCGCCGTCGCGGGCGCCAGCGTCATGGCGCCCGGGCCCGGCGCCAGCGCGTGCTTCCCCCGCAACGGCGGCCACTGGATGGTGCGCACGCCGACGGGCGCGGGCGAGGTCATCACCCTCGGCGGCGCCTTCACCCTGACCAACGAGCTGCTGGGGCAGGCCGACACCGCTGTGCTGCTGGCGAACCTGCTGACCCCCGACCGGGGCGGGCTGCGCGTCCTGCGACCCGACCGTCCGCCTGGCGACGCCACGCTGACCGACCTGCTGCCCGACCAGGTCGGCCTGGCCCTCCTCCAGCTGCCACTCGCCTGGCTCGCGCTGGTCTGGTGGCGGGCCCGCCGCCACGGCCAGCCGGTCCCCGAGGCCTCGCCGGTGCGGGTCGAGGCCGCCGAGACGACGATCGCCGTCGGCAACCTGCTGCAGCGGGCCGACCGCGTCGTGGACGCCGCCGCCATCGTCAGGGCCCACGTGCGCCGGGAGCTGACCCGCCGGCTGGGCCTGTCCGACGCGGTCACGGCCGACCCGCAGGTCCTCGTCGAGGTGGTGGCATCGCGCACCGACCTGGACCCGGCGACGCTGACCCGCCTGCTGGCCGGGCCGCTGCCCACCGACGACGACGGCCTGGTGCGCTTCACCGCCGCAGCCGTCCGCACCGTCGGCAACACCCGTCAGCGCCGCTCGGCCGACCCGCTGGACGGCAGCACGTCCCCCTCCCCCTCGTCCACACCACACGTCGAACCATCAGGAGCACGCAGCCGTGAGTGATCCCCGTTCCGCCATCATCGCCGTCCGAGACGAGGTGGCGAAGGTCGTCGTCGGCCAGGACGGCGCCGTCAGCGGACTGCTGACCGCGCTGCTGGTCCGCGGCCACGTCCTGCTGGAGGGCGTCCCCGGCACGGCCAAGACGCTGATGGTGACCGCCCTCGCCGGGGCGCTGGACCTGCAGCAGACCCGCGTGCAGTTCACCCCCGACCTGATGCCCTCCGACGTGCTGGGCCAGAACGTGTACGACGCCGAGGCGACGTCGCTGGAGGGCGCCTTCCGCTTCCGGCAGGGGCCGGTCTTCACCAACCTGCTGCTGGCCGACGAGATCAACCGGACGCCCCCGCGGACCCAGGCGGCGCTGCTGGAGGCCATGGAGGAACGTCGTGTCACCGTCGAGGGGACCCCGCGCGACCTCCCCTCACCGTTCCTGGTCGTGGCGACCCAGAACCCCGTGGAGTACGAGGGCACCTACCCGCTGCCCGAGGCCCAGCTGGACCGGTTCCTGTTCAAGCTTGTGGTCGGGTACCCCTCGCCCCAGGAGGAGCACACGGTCCTCAGCCGACACGACGGCGGGATGGACCCCCACGACGTGCGCGGCAGCGGGGTGCGACCGGTCGCCGGCGTCGCGGACCTGCTGGCCGCACGCCAGCAGATCGACACCATCCGCACGGACCCGGCCGTCATCGGCTACATCGTGCAGCTGGCCATGGCCAGCCGGCAGTCGCCGTCACTGACGCTGGGGGTCAGCCCCCGCGGGTCCACGATGCTGCTGAAGGCCGCCAAGGCCTGGGCCTGGCTGAACGGCCGCACCTTCGTCACCCCCGACGACGTCAAGGCGATGGCACCCCCGTCGCTGCGGCACCGCATCGCGGTGCGCCCCGACGTGGAGCTGGAGGGCGGGGACGCCGACACCGTGCTGCAGGGCATCCTGGCGGCCGTCCCGGTCCCACGATGAGCAACATCCACCATGGTGGATGATGCTCGCAGCCCCGAGCTGACCCCACCCGACGAGCAGGTGCCGGCGTCGCGTGGTGCCGAGGGGTCGGATGACCTGGTGACACCGGGCCCCACCGGCCGGTGGTCACCGGTGCCCACCTGGCGGCTGGCCGCAGCGCTGCTGGCCGTCGGCCTGCTGGTGCTGCCGTTCGGGTCGGGGGCCGGACTGGTGTGGCTGGTCGGCAACGTGCTCGTCGTCCTCGCCGCCGCGGTCGACGTGCGGCTGGCCCCGGCACCGTCCGCCGTCGGCGTGCACCGGGCGGTCGACCCGGTGCTGGTGCTGGACAGCCCCTCGACGGTCCGCTGGACGCTGGCGAACCCGGTCGGCCGGCCGGTCACCGTCGACCTGGCCGACGCGCTGCCGGGGTCCCTGCGGGCCCCGGACCGCCGGACGCGGCTGCGGCTGCCCGCGGGCGGCCAGCGGTCGGCCGAGGTCCCCGTGGTGCCCGCGCGTCGCGGGACCATCCCGCTGGGGACGATCACCCTGCGCACCCATGGGCCGCTGTCGCTGATGATGCGGCAGGCCGACGTCGACGTGTCGACCACCGTCAGGGTGCACCC
>JBFKGB010000447.1:0-2867 GCA_041633535.1 Euzebya sp.
CGCGGGCTTCGCGGCCTGGACCGGGCTGGGCGGCCCGGCTGCCTCGCGGGCGCTGGGATGGGCCGCCGCCCTCTCGGTCCTGCTGGGCCTGGACGACCTGTTCCGCTTCCACGAGCACCTGTCCAACGTCACCGGGATCACCGAGGCGCTGTTCCTGGGCGTGTACCTGGCCGCTGCCGCCGTGTGGGTGGGCCGGCACCGCCACGCGCTGGTGCCCGAGACCCCGCTGCTGCTGCTCGCGGCCGCCGGTTTCGCGGTGTCCCTGGGCCTTGACCTGGCCCAGGAGGTCGGTGCCGAGGGGCTGGCCGGGGTCTACGTCGTCGAGGAGGGCGCCAAGCTGGTCGGCATCCAGTGCTGGGCAGCAGCGCTCGCGGTCGGCTCGCGACGGCTGGTCACGACCGGCTGAGCGCCCGGGCCCTCACTCCCACTCGATGGTGCCCGGGGGCTTGGAGGTCACGTCGTAGGCCACGCGGTTGATGCCGGGCACCTCGTTGATGACCCGCGTCGCGATCTTCTCGAGCACGTCGTAGGGGATCCGCGCGAAGTCCGCGGTCATCGCGTCCTCGCTGGTGACGGCGCGGATGATGATGGGGTGGCCGTAGGTGCGTTCGTCACCCTGCACGCCGACGGAGCGGATCGCCGGCAGCACCGCGAAGGACTGCCAGATCTCACGCTCCAGTCCGGCACGCTTCAGCTCGGCCAGCACGATCCGGTCGGCGGCGCGCAGCAGGTCCAGGCGCTCCTGTGTGACCTCGCCGATGATGCGGACGCCCAGGCCGGGGCCGGGGAAGGGCTGACGCCACACCATCTCCTCGGGCAGGCCCAGCTCCTCCCCCACCATCCGGACCTCGTCCTTGAACAGCCACCGCAGCGGCTCGACCAGGTCGAACTCCAGGTCGTCGGGCAGGCCGCCGACGTTGTGGTGGCTCTTGATGGTGGACGCCGTTCCGTGCCCGGACTCGATCAGGTCGGGGTAGAGGGTGCCCTGCACCAGGAACTTCGCGTCCCCCGCGTGCTCCAGCGACGCGGCCTCGAACACGCGGATGAACTCGCGCCCGATGATCTTGCGCTTCTCCTCCGGCTCGGTGACGCCTGCCAGCGCCGTCAGGAAGCGCTCCTTGGCGTCGACGGTCACCAGGTGGGTGTCGAAGTGGTCACCGAAGGCCTGCTGGACCTGCTCGGCCTCGTTGTGACGCAGCAGCCCGTGGTCGACGAACACGCAGGTCAGCTGGTCACCGACCGCACGATGGACCAGCGCGGCGGCGACGGCGGAGTCCACGCCACCCGACAGGCCGCACAGCACCTGCCCGTCACCGACCTGGGCACGGATGGCCTCCACGGCCTCGTCGATGACGTTCAGCGCGGTCCATGAGGGCCGGGCACCGGCAGCGTGCAGGAAGGACTTGATGACGTCCTGCCCGTGCGGGGTGTGGCTGACCTCCGGGTGGTACTGGACGCTGAACAGCCGTCGGGACGGGTCCTCCATGGCTGCGATCTGCTGGCTGACGCCGGTCCGGCCGATGACGGCGAAGCCCTCGGGGGCCTCGACCACGGCGTCGTTGTGCGACATCCACACGGTCTGGCTGTCGGGCTGGTCGGCGAGCAGCGTCGAGGAGGGGTCACCGGTGAACTCGGTGCGGCCGAACTCGGGCGCGTCGGTCTTCGCGACGCGCCCGCCCAGCGCCTGCGCCATCACCTGGTGGCCGTAGCAGATGCCCAGGACCGGGACACCCAGGTCCAGGATCCCGGGGTCGATGGAGGGAGCCCCCTCCACGTGCACCGACTTGGGACCGCCCGAGAGGATCAGGCCGGCGGGCCGCCGCTCGGCGACCTCCGCCGCGGTGATGTCGTGGGCCACGATCTCGGAGTAGACGTGGGCCTCGCGCACACGGCGCGCGATCACCTGGGCGTACTGGGCACCGAAGTCGAGGACGAAGACGGTGTCGTGCTGATCGCTCTGGCTGCTCATGGCGCAAGTGTGACAGGCGCGGCCCCGGATGTCGGATCGAGGGGCTGGGTCAGTACCTGCCGGTGCGCAGGCCCTCGAGGTCGGCCAGGTCGTCGGCGTCGAAGGCGGTCGGGGGCGGCCCGGTGAACAGCTGGCCGATCGCGGTCGTCTCGATGGCGTGGAACATGACGGAGTCCCGGCTCGCGGAGTGCTTGGGGTGCTCCGGGTCCTCGTGGGCGATGTCGGAGGTGTAGGTCAGGTTCACCAGACAGAGCAGGTGTCCCGCCTCGTGGACGGTCACCGCACGCAGGACGGCCTCGACCCCGCCGAGCAGCGCGGCCAGGGAGTCCACGCGGTCGGGGAACACCACGAACTCACCGGCCGCGAAGGCCACGCCGATGGATGAGGCGATGGGGGACCCCTGGTCGGGCTCGCCCGCCAGGCTGATGACGTGCATGACGACCGTCCCGTCACCCTGCGGGACGGTGCGGGTGGTGGCTGCGACCTGTCGGACGCGGTCCAGCGTCCACGCCTCGGCGCCGCCGGGGACCGTCCCCGTCGCGTCGACGACCACGCCCTCGGGCTTGTCGACCACCGCTGCCAGGGTGGACCGCAGGTGCTCGACCACGCCGGCGGGCAGCTCTGCGCCCTGCTGGGCGTCGACCTCGATCACCAGCCGGGGGACCCCCGGCTGCAGGTAGGTGCGGCACAGCGAGCCGAGGGGCCCGTCGATCGCCGGGACGGCCGCGGCCGCCGGCGCCGGCTGCGGCGCAGCCGGGTCTGCGGCGGCCTGGTCGTCAGAACGGCCGTCGGGGCCGGGCGCGTCCGCGGGTGCCTGCGCCGCGGGGTCGTCGGCGGGAGGGGCCTCGGGCTGCTGCGGGTCGGCGGGGTCGACCGCGGCGTCCTCGGGCTGCGTCGC
>JBFKGB010000448.1:0-2851 GCA_041633535.1 Euzebya sp.
CGCCCGACGTGGCGGGCTGACGGGCCGCAGCAGCCGCAGCCGCGGCGGCCGCAGCAGCCGCGGCGGCGGCCGCAGCCTCCCGCTCGCGGACGATGCGGGCCAGCTCCTCGGCCTGGTCCTCCAGGTGGCTCTCGCGCGCCTGCAGGCGGGCGACGAGGTCCTGGCTGGCCGCGGCGATGACGGCGCGGTCGTTGCGGATCTCCTCGACGTCCTCCAGCAGCGCCTGCTGCTCCTCCAGGACGCGGCCCATGGCCACCTGCTCGGCGGCGAGCGCCTGCTCCTCGGCCGCGACCGTGCGGGTCGCGTTGCCCAGCGTCTCGACCACCGAGCGGTCCTCACGGCCGATGGCGCTCATGTAGGCGCCCTGCTGCACGGCCTGGGTCACGGTGTTGGCACCGAGGACCTGCAGGACCGCGTCCGGGCGCACCTGGCGGTACAGGCGCGAGATCCGCTGCCCCATCAGCTCGCGCTGGGTGGCCAGGTCGGCGCGGGCCTCGGCCAGCCGGGCCTCGGCGTCGTCGACCGCGGACTGCTGGCGGCTGACTGCCTGGTCGGCGGCCTCGACCGCGGCGAACGCCGCCTCGAGCTGCCGGTCGGCGTCCTCCAGGGCGATCATGTCGTCCTCGGCGACTCCCTCCGCCCCCTCGAGCTCGTCGCGGACCGCCTGCAGCTCGGCCCTGGTCTGGGCGATGCGGGCCTCCTCGGGGCTCGCGGCCAGCGCAGGGAGGGCCGACACGAGGAGGGCGAGGACGACGGTGAGGATCACGGCACGGCGCACGGTGGAGCCGTGGGCGTGGGTGAGGGTGGGGACGTGGGGGCGCAAGACGATCCGTAACGACAGGGCTCTGCCGTCGACCGGGGGGTCGACGTGGCGAGGGATGTTCAGGTTGTCACGGGGAAGCTCCCAAGGGTGTACCCCCTGTGACCGGCCGAGGCAACGAGGCCATCGGACAGGTGCGGCGGCGGCGACGATCCACTAACGACGCGCATGAGTAGGCTGTGGCCCGATGTCACAGCCACCGCGTCGACCGGCAGGACGCCGTGCTACCGGCGCCAACGGCCGCCGTGCTACCGGCGCCAACGGCCGCCGTGCTACCGGCGCCAACGGCCGCCGTGCCACCGGCGCCGACGTGCGTCGGAGATCCGGCACCGGCGCCCGACGTCCTGCCGCCGGTCGCCGGGCACGACCGCGCCGCGGCGGACCCCGGCTGCGGCCGACGCCCCTGGCCAAGGTGGTCCTGGTCGTGCTCGGACTGGCGCTGCTGGGCGTGGCGACGCTGGTCGCGGCCCGCGTGGCCAGACCCGGCGCCCTGCCCGGCACGACGGTTGCCGGGACCGACGTCGGCGGCATGGATGCCGCTGCCCTGGCCGACGCCGTCGATGCGGTCGCCGCACGTCGCGCCGTCCGGACGCTGACCATCGAGCGGGCGGGCGCGGGCGTCGTCACCGCTGCCGAGGACGTCGGGGTGGACGTCGACGTCGACGCCACGGTCCAGGCGGTGCTGCGACGCGGACGCCAGGCCAACCCGCTGGCCGCGCTGCGCGACCACGCCAGGGCGACCGTGGGCACGATCACCGTCACACCGGTCGAGACGCTGGACGAGGCGATGTTCACCACCTGGGTGCGCCGCGTCGGGACCCAGCTGGGCGTCGAGGGTGTCCGTGGCGACGTCGTCGTCATCGGCACGCAGGTCCAGATCCTCCCTCCCCCACCGGCCGAGACGGTCGACGTGCCCGCGCTGCGGGCGGCGGTGACGGCCGCGCTGGACGACCCGCTGACCACGACGGTCCAGCTGCCGACCACCACGGCCGCGCCGACGACCGACCCCGAGCAGCTCGCCGTGCTCGCGTCCTCCGCCGAGCAGGCCATCAGCGCGCCGGTGGTCCTGACCCGTGGGCCGGTGTCGGTGCTGTTCACGACCGACCAGATCGCCTCGACGCTGCAGGTCACCGTCCCGGCGCTCAGCGGCGGGGACGGGGGCGGGGACGGCCTGGTGCTGTCGGTCGACCCGGTCCGCGTGGGTGCCATGGTCACCGCCGAGCAGCGCAGCGCCCTGGACCGGGCCCCCGTCGACGCGGGCTTCCGGGTCCAGGGCGCCACCATCGAGGTCGTCCCCGCCACCGACGGGTTCACGGTCGACGACGTGGTCCTGGCCGACCAGCTGCTGCGGGTCGCCACCTCGCCGGGGCCGCGTACGGCCGAGCTGGAGGGGCTGACCGAGCCGGCCGACCTGACGACGGCGGACGCCCGGTCCCTCGGCATCGTCGAGCGGGTCGCCGTCTACACCACGGAGCACCCGTGCTGCCAGGGACGGGTGCGCAACATCCAGCGCATGGCCGACCTGGTGCGCGGCACGATCGTGGACCCCGGCGAGCGCCTGTCGCTGAACGCCCTCGTCGGCCGCCGGACGGTCGACAACGGGTTCGTCGACGGCGGTGCCATCTCCGGCGGTGAGTTCGTCGAGCAGATCGGTGGTGGCGTCAGCCAGTTCACCACCACGATGTTCAACGCGATCTTCTTCGCGGGCTACCAGATCGACGAGTTCCAGCCGCACAGCTACTACATCCCCCGCTACCCGCTGGGACGCGAGGCCACGCTGAACTTCGACCCGCCGATCGACCTGCGCTTCACCAACGACTCCCCGCACAGCATCTACGTCCACACCGCCTACACCGACACCTCGATCACGGTCGCCCTGTTCTCCACGGAGTTCGCCGAGGTGACGACCACCACCGGCGAGCTGTACGGCCTGCGGCCGCCCCCCGAGCGCCGCGAGACCACCGACGAGCTGCCGGTGGGCGAGGAGGAGGTCGCGGCGTCCGGCAAGGACGGCTTCAGCGTGGACTTCAC
>JBFKGB010000449.1:0-2851 GCA_041633535.1 Euzebya sp.
GCGACGCGTCGGCGGTCCTGCTGGAGGCCGCCGCCACGGCGCTGCAGTGGGATGCCGCCATCATGTGGCTGGTCGCCGAGAACGGCAGCGCCCACCCTGTGGACCACTGGAACGTCGACGGTCTGGACGAGGGCGTCGGGCTGATGGCCGATCCCGGCCTGGTCACCGTGCCGGGACGAGGACTGCCGGGGCGGGTCATCCAGACCGGGGAGCCCGCCTGGATCGAGGACGTCGCGAGGGACCCCGGGTACTTCCGGCGGGAGGTGGCGCAGCGCCACGGCATCGTGTCGACCTTCGCCTTCCCGATCATGCGGGGTGACGCCGTCGAGGCGGTCGTCGAGCTGATGTCACGACGCCGGATGGCCGTGGACGACGGTCTGCTGGCCATCGTGGCCGAGGTCGGGCGCCACGTGGGGGAGTACCTGACCCGACGCGCCGCGGAGCGGGCAGTGGCCCGCAGCGAGGCCCGGAAGGGCGCGATCCTGCGGTCTGCGTTCGACGCCGTCATCGGGATCAACCACCAGGGCCAGGTCACCGACTGGAACCCTGCAGCCGAGCGCATCCTCGGCCACGCGGCCCAGTACGCCGTGGGGCGCCACCTGGGCGACCTGGTCGTGCCTGAGGACCTCCGCAGCGCCCACGAGGCCGGGCTGCAGCGCTACCTGGACACCCGTCGCAGCCGGATCCTGGGCGAGCCGCTGGAGCTGCGTGCGCTCCATGCCGACGGCCACGAGTTCCCCGTCGAGCTGGCCATCACCCAGCTGGAGGACGTCGAGCCGCCCGAGTTCGTCGGATATCTGCGCGACATCAGCGAGCGGAAGGGTGTCGAGCGCGCGCTGGTCCGCAGCCACGACGAGCTGACCAGGGTCGCCGCGACCCTGCAGGACAGCCTGATGCCCACGACCCTGCCCGAGGTCCCCGGCTACGACGTGGGTACCGCCTTCAGACCCGCCGGCGACGGCTCAGAGATCGGGGGGGACTTCTACGACCTGTTCCGGCTCGACGGCTCGCGCCTGGCCGCGCTGGTCGGCGACGTCTGCGGCAAGGGCGTGGAGGCAGCCCGGCTGACATCGCTGGTCCGCTACACCGCCCGCGCAGCAGCCGTCGAGTCACGAGACCCCGAGGTCATCCTGCGGCTGGTCAACCAGGCGATCCTCAAGGACGGGGGTGACTCGACCTTCTGCACCGTCGCCTACGTCGAGATCGACCTGGACGTGCCCGGTCGCCTGCGGCTGCTCCGGGCCGGCCACCCGGCGCCGATGCAGGTGGACGCTGGCGGCCGATCGACGGCCGTCGGCATCCCCGGCTCGCTCCTGGGGGTGCTCGAGGAGCCGACGCTGACGGTCACGACGCTGCAGCTGGCGGCCGAGGAGTCGCTGGTCCTCTACACCGACGGGCTGATCGAGGCCCGCACCGGCACCGGGCTGCTCGGTCGTTCCGGCCTCGTCGGTCTGCTGGCGGAGGTGCCGGGGGTGTCCGCGCAGATGATCGCGGACCACCTGCGACGCCGCACGGTGGAGGAGCAGGGGGGCCGGACCAGCGACGACCTCGCCGTGCTGGTCCTCAGGCGCTGCTGACGGTCAGGCGCCGACCATGATCCCGCGCCGCACCAGACGGACGTAGTGCTCGACCAGGACGCGGGCGGTGACGTCGCTCTCGATGAGGTCCAGCGACACGGGCGGCTGGGGCAGCCTGACGGCGTCGATGACCTCCTGCCACTGCGCAGGGTCGGGGGCGGTCAGACCCATCGACCACTCCGGGCACCAGCGCTCCTCGGCCTCGGCCTCGACGTGGACCCGCAGGTTGGTGTGCCGCGGGTCGACCTCGATGCGTGCGAACCGCTCGTCCACGGTGCTCGTCGGTCCCTCGAGGAGCTGCAGGTAGCTGTTGTTGTGCACGACGAGCAGCCCGGTGATCCCCGCACGGCGGTTCCGGTCCCGGCTCAGCTCCATGAGCTCGGCCAGGTCACGGTCGCTGAGCGGGCGGGTGGCCCTGCTGGCGTAGATGATCTGCTTCACGCGATCTCCTGGGGGAGGGGGACGGGACCCCTCATCGGCAGGTGCACCGCAGACCTTCGCGCTCGGCGTCAGCCGGCCGCCTGGTACAGCGTGGCGTTGCAGACCGCCGACGTCCCGCCGAGCACCACGACCCGTCGCGGCTCCAGCCGGTCGATCGCCGCGCGGGTCGCCGGGTGCACCCCGTTGCAGGACTCCACCAGCAGGATCGGGCCGTCGGTCACCGACCCGGCGACGACCGCGTCAGGGGCGATGTCGTGGCGGGCCAGGTAGACCGTGTCGGCGCGGTCGCCGAACACGTGGGCCGCCACCGCGGCGGCCGTCTCGAACCGTGAGCCACCGGCCAGCCGGGTCGTCCGCCGGTCGCCCGCCACCTCGGCCAGCACCTCGTCAGACACCACCGAACGGCCGCCCAGGGCGGTGACGGTCCGGGGGCCCAGCGTCCTGACGGCGTCCGCCACGACGGCCGGCACGGTCCCGTCGGTGGGCACCAGCAGCACGGGCCCGTCGACCACGACCCCGCCGGCCAGTCCGTCCGCCAGGTTGACGGCCTCTGCCAGGTAGACGGTGTCGCTGCCGTGCGGGAAGACCTCCAGGGCCAGCGCCGCTGCGGTGCCGTGGACGTCCTCGCCGGCGATCCGGTCCGTCGGTCGTCCGGCCGCCAGGTCGGTCAGCACCGCGTCGGTGACCTGCCCGTCATCGCCCAGGGCGACGACCCGGTCGGGGTCCAGGGTCGCGACGGTGTCGGCGAGGACGGCGGGGGAGGGGCCGCTGCCCGGCGTCAGCAGCACCGGACCGTCGGTCACCATGCCGGCGGCCAGCGTCTCGGCCAGCCC
>JBFKGB010000450.1:0-2830 GCA_041633535.1 Euzebya sp.
ACCCCGGTCGTGCTCCAGCACGACGACCGGCACCCGCACGGCCGTCTGGAGCGTGCCGACGGTGCTGCTGTCCTGGTCGACGAGGACCAGGTCGGCGCCCCTGGCCAGCCGTGCGGCGTCGTCGGTGGTCCGCCCCTCACCGATCACGACCACGCCCTCGGACTCCAGGGCGGTGACGATGGCCGCACGTCGAGCGGCGTCGTCGGCGATCACGCACACCCGCATCAGGCAGGGCCGACCTGTGCGGCGACGGCGGCCAGGAAGGACTCGGCCGAGAACTCCGCCTTCAGCAGGTAGCCGTCGGCGCCCGCGTCGAGCCCCCGAGCCATCGCAGCGGGGGTGTCCAGCGTCGTCAGCAGCAGCACCGGGGTGCGGGACAGGTCCGTGCGTGCGCGGATCGACTCGGTGAGCGCGTAGCCGTCCATGCGCGGCATCTCGACGTCGGTCACGACCAGGTCGACGTCGCCGCCGTCCAGCAGTGCCAGCGCGGCCCGTCCGTCCTGGGCGGTGCTGACGCGGTAGCCGGCCCGCTGCAGGATCGTCCGCTGCAGCTCGCGGACCGTCACCGCGTCGTCCACCACCAGCACGTGTGTCGCGCGGGCGACGTCGGGCTGCAGGACGTCGGCGGTGACCGTCGCGTCGTCGTCCGCCTGCACCGCGGCGAGTCCGGCCGGGTCCAGGACCACCAGCGCCGAGCCGTCGCTGGCCACGCTGGTGCCGAGGACGAGGTCGTTGCGGGGCATCCCGACACCGGTCGACTGGATGGTGATCTCACCGTGCCGGACCAGACCGTGGACACGCAGCGCCACGGCGGTCGTCGGCGTCGACAGGACCACGAGGGGACCATCGCCGACGGGCTGGTCGTCCAGCAGCCGGCCCAGGTCCAGCACCGGGACCTGGCGTCCCTCGAGGTCGACCGTCGCCCGGCCCTCCACGGCGCGGGTCCCGGTCCGACCGTCCATGACCGCCCTCACCGCCGACAGCGGGATGGCGTAGCGACCGCCGGCCGCCTCCACCTCGATGCAGCGGGCGACGGCAAGGCTGGTCGGCAGGTCCAGGGTGATCGAGGTGCCCGACCCGGTGGTCGTCTCGACGGTGATGCGGCCCCGGCAGGCGCCGACAGCCTCGGCGACGACCGCCATGCCCACGCCGCGGCCGGCCAGCTGGTCCACATCGGTCGCCGTCGACAGCCCCGGGCTGAACATCGTCGACGTCCAGCCCCTGTCCTCATCGATGACCACGCCCCGGGCTCTCGCGGCGGCTTCGAGGGCCTCGCGGTCAAGACCGCTGCCGTCGTCGCTGATCGTCAGCAGCACCCTGCCGCTGCGGCTCTCCGCCTGCAGCCGCACGTGACCGGTGGCGTCCTTGCCGGCGGCCGTCCGCACCGCCGGTGGTTCGATCCCGTGCGCGACGCTGTTGCGGACCATGTGCACCAGGCTGTCGCGGATGCGGTCGACGATGGCCCGGTCGACCTCGACATGCCCCCCGGTCACCGTCCACCGGACCTCCACCCCCCGTGCACGCGCCGCATCGCGGACGGCCCGCTGCAGCTGTGGGCCCAGCTCGCCGACGGCCATCGTCCGGGCGGCGGTCGCGTGGCGCTGCAGGCGGGCAGCGGTCTGCTCGAGCTCGGTCATCATCGGCAGCTGGTCGGTGTCGACGCCGCTGGCCGTCAGCGCCGTCCGCAGACGGACCAGGCCGCTGCGGACCACGCCCGACAGGCGCACCATCTCGTCGACCCGGTCGACCCCGACCGGGAGGTGTACCGGCCCCGCGGGGGACACCGGCTCCTGGAGGACGGCGGGGGCCTCGGCAGGGGAGACGACGGCGGCGGGTTCCGCAGCGGTGGGACGGGACGTGGTGGCCGCATCGATCGCGCCCTGGATGGCGTCGACCCGGCTCAGCAGCTCATCGACCAGCGACGGGCTGACGGGCCGCAGGCCCTGCACGAGGGTCTCCAGCACCTCCTCCATCGCGTGCGCGACGTCACCGATCGTGGGCAGCCCAACCATCGCCGCCGATCCCTTCAGCGAGTGGGCCTCGCGGTAGATCGCGTCGAGGTGCTCGCGCTGGCTGTCGTCGTCACCGTCGGCCAGCTGCGACTCCAGGGCCAGCAGCCGGGTGGTCATGCGCTGCACCCGCGGGACGGCCTCGCCGAGGAACAGCTCCCTGAGCCGGTCGGTGCTCATGGTCCGACCCGCTGCAGGAGGGCACCGGAATCCAGGACCGGCACCGGCGCCGCTGCCTGCGGTCCGTCGGCGCGCAGCAGCGCCGCGCTGGTCGACCACCACGTCGTCGGCCCCTCGACCTCCTCGACGATGGTGCGCAGCCCGTCGAGCCGCTCCACCCCCAGGGCCAGGCCACTGCCGGCCACCAGCAGGCGGACGACGGCCTGCGCTGGACCTGCGGGCCGGATGCCCAGCAGCCCGGCGGCGTCCCACACCGGCAGGACCGTGCCGCGGACGGCTGTCACTCCCAGCAGGTGTTCGGCCGCATGCGGCAGCAGCGTCAGGTGGGGGAGGTCCATGACCTCCGTCACCACGGGGAGGGGCAGCAGCACCACCTCCTCGCCGACGCCGACGAGGAGGCCCTTGGCCGGACGGTGCGCGGGGCCCGTCACGGTCAGAACCGCCGACGTGCGCCCGAGGCGCCCTGCTCCAGCGACTCGGCGGTCGCCGCCATCAGCGCCGCGTTGCCCGAGATCTGCTCAGCGGTCTGGGCGACCTGGCTGGCGGCCTCGCTGGCCAGCGTCATCGACTCCACGACCTGGTCGGTGGCGGCCTGCTGCTGCTGCGTGGTCTGGCGGACCTGCTCGGCCGACACCGTCACG
>JBFKGB010000451.1:0-2829 GCA_041633535.1 Euzebya sp.
CCACCATGGTGGATCTGGCTCACCTGATCAACATCCACCATGGTGGATCCTGCTCAGCTGACGGCCAGCACCAGCTTCCCGCGGACGTGGCCGTCCTGGCTGCGCCGCAGCGCCGTCGCGGCGTCGGCCAGCTCGAAGGTCTCCTGCACCTCCACCGTCAGGGCGCCCTGGTCGACCAGGGCGGACAGGTGGGCCAGGTCCTCGGGCTGGGGCCGCACGAAGGAGTAGCGCCCGCCAGCGGCCGTCACCGCCTGACCGTCGACGTTGGAGACCAGCCGCGACACGTCGGGCAGCAGCTGGGCGGACACCTCGATCGCCTCGGTGGTGCCCACGTAGTCCACCGCCGCCGTGATGCCCCCGGGGGCCGCCTCGCGCACCCGGTCGGCCAGGCCGTCGCCGTAGGTCACCGGGATGGCGCCGAGGTCGCGCAGGTAGTCGTGGTTGGTCGCCGAGGCCGTGCCGATGACCGTCGCCCCCTGGTGCACCGCCAGCTGGACCGCGAACGACCCGACGCCGCCGGCCGCGGCGTGCACCAGCACGGTGTCGCCCGCACCGACGCCGGCGAGGCGCAGCGACTGCAACGCGGTCAGCCCCGCGAGCGGCAGACCGGCGGCCTCGGCCCAGTCCACGGAAGCCGGCTTGCGTGCGAGGTGCCGCGGATGGGCGGACAGCAGCTGGGCGTAGGTGCCGTTGGCGGCCAGGTGGTCGTGGCGGGCGTAGCCGACGACCTCGTCGCCCTCGCTGAACTCCTGCACCGCCGGGCCGACCGCGCGGACGACGCCGGCGACGTCCCACCCGGGGACCAGCGGCAGGTAGTGGGGGAACGCCCCCTGCAGGTGACCGGCGACGATCTTGTGGTCGACGGGGTTGACGCCGGCCGCCCGCACCTCGACCACAACGGTGTCGGGTGCGGGGGTCGGGTCCTCGATGTCGGTCAGCGACAGGACGTCGGGGTCGCCGTACTCGGTCAGTGCGATGGCCTTCACGGTGGGGCTCCTTGTTGAGGGGTTCCCCACGACCCTCCCCGGATCAGCCCCGGTCCATGTCCGTCAGACGAGCATCTCTGCGCTGGCGAGGAAGCGCCGTCCAAGGGTGTGTGCCCCGAAGCCCATCACGTACAGGCCCGTGGCGACGCGCTGGGCGAACCCCCACTCCCAGATGGCCTGCGGGTCCTCGCCGGTCGCGGTGGCCAGCACGTCGGCGTAGCCGCGCAGCATGCTGCGGGCGGCGTCGGGTGATCCTGCCGCCTCCATGCGACCGTTCCAGTCCCTGAGGGCCACCCCCAGGTCGTGTGCCGGCTCGGCCAGGACGCCCTCGGGATCGACGAACGCCCACCCGGTCGTGGCGCCGGGTCGGGGGGTGTGGACCCGCAGCAGGTTCGCCGGGTGCGGATCGCCGTGCGTGACGACGATCCGGTCGGGGTCGTACGCGGCGCGCCTGGCCTGCAGGGCGGCGACCGCCTGCGCCAGCACCGCAGGGGGGCACACCCCGCCCAGACGCCGGTCGGCCTGCAGGATCTGGCGACGCAGCACCGCCGCCCGGTCCTGCGCGGGGCCCGTCGGCGACACCGCGGTGGAGGGGACGGCCCAGGCCTGCTGCAGCACCTCGGCCATGATCCGCAGCCGACGCTCGGGCGCCATCGGCGTGTGCTCCAGCGACGTGCCCAGCAGCTCCAGCAGCAGCGCCCGCCGGCCACGGTCGTGGGCGTGCAGCACCGCGTACCCCCGCCCGGCGGCGGCGGCCAGGACGGCCGCCTCACCGGCCAGGTCGGGGTCCGGCGCCGGCAGTCCGATCTTCACCACCCGCGGTGCACCGTCGGCGGCCACGGCCCGCGCCACCCAGGAGGCGCTGCCGCCCGGCAACGGCCGCCCCACCTCGATCCCCCAGGACCGCTCCAGCTCGGCGATCACGTCCGGCAGGCCGTCCACCCAGGCCTGCCCCGTGGGACCGAGATGGCGCACGCGTGACCGGGTGAGGGGCTGCAGCCTGAGGGGAGGGACCTGTCCCATGCCCAGATCATCGCAGCGCGCCAGCGCCGCACCGGCAACGGTGAGCAGGATCCACCATGGTGGATCCTGCTCACCCCCGGATGGGGTGACGAGGAGAACCTGGTCAGCGCAGGACGGTGAGGGTCTCCTCGGCGATCCGCCGCTCCTCGTCCGTCGCGACGACCAGCACCACCGGTGCTGCCCCCGCGGCGCTGATCCGCACCGGTCCCGTCGTGGGGTCGGCCACCTCGTTCGCCCCGTCGTCCACCGTCAGCCCCAGGTGCCCCAGCGGCGCGATGACCTCGCGGCGCAGCGCGGCGTCGTGCTCGCCGATCCCCGCGGTGAACACCACGGCGTCAAGGCCCCCCAGCACCGCCAGGTAGGCGCCGACGTACTTCCGCAGCCGTCGCGTCGTGACATCCAGGGCCAGGCGGGCGTCCCCGTCGCCGGCCGACGCCGCGGCGCGCACCGACCGCATGTCGTTGTCGCCGGCCAGGCCCTTCAGGCCCGAGGACCGGTTCAGCTCCTCCTCGACCCGGTCGGGCGACAGCCCCGACCGGACCATGTGGAACGGCGCCGCCGGGTCGATGTCGCCGGAGCGGGTGCCCATCACCAGCCCCTCCAGCGGTGACATGCCCATCGACGTGTCCACGGACCGGCCGCCGTCCACCGCACAGGCCGAGGCGCCGTTGCCCAGGTGCAGGGTGATCAGCTTCAGCTCCTCCAGCGGGCGGTCCAGCGCGATGGCCGCCTGGCCGGCCACGTAGGCGTGGGAGGTCCCGTGGAAGCCGTACCGCCGGACCCCGTGCTGGGCGTACCACGACGACGGCACCGCGTAGCG
>JBFKGB010000452.1:0-2806 GCA_041633535.1 Euzebya sp.
GGCCGGTCGTGGAAGCCCAACCTGCTGGTCCCCGTCGAGAGCGCCGACGAGCTGCGCGGGTCCTTCGGGCTGATCCACGACCTGACGTCACCCAAGGGCGCGGTCAACATCATGGGGATCGCGACGGACCTGCCGGCCGTCGAGCTGCGCGAGGACCTGGGCATCGCCGGCAGCCACTTCCTGGACGAGGACGTGTTCGCCACGGTGTCGGTGATCGAGACCCACACCTACGCCGCGGGGTTCCTGGCCGGCATGGGGGCGCTGCGCGGCGCGTTCCTGCGGCCCAACATCGTGTACCTGACCATGCCCGGTGACGCCGAGCGCACCGAGGAGGCCCGCGCCGTGGTCGACCGGGCTCCCGACTACGACCTGGGCATCGTGCTGTTCGCCGACCACCCCCGGGCCGGGATCGGGCGGCGACGCACCATCAACGTGTGGGTGCGCACACCCGACTGGGAGTCCGCCCACGAGGTGGCCGAGCTGGACCTCGCGCTGCTGCTGGCCTACCAGCTGCAGCGCAACTGGGGTGGCCGCATCCGCCTGCTGACCGCGGTCGGGTCGGAGGAGGCGCAGGAGGAGGCGACGGTCAACCTGGCCCGCCTGGTCGACCTCGCGCGGATCCCGACCAGCGAGGTGCACGCGGTCATCGCCTCCTTCGACGACGCCGTCGCCAACGCCCCCCAGGCCGACATCAGCATCCTCGGGCTGCCCGACCACATCGACTTCGAGTGGGCGGCCCAGACGATGGTCAGGACCCGCTCGGCCTGCCTGTTCGTCCGCGGGTCCGGCCGCGAGAGCGCCGCTGCCTGAACCAGGCTGCGATCAGCGCAGCGGCGAGAGGACCGTGGTCAGGGTGGCGCGGTCGCGATCGCGGTGGCGCTGCTTGGGTGCCGCGGCGCACTCCATGATGGAGAGGCAGCGGACATCGTGGGCGTGCACGACGGCGGAGAGGATCGCGGTCAGGTGGTCCGGCCTGACCCCGTACGGCTCGGGGAAGTCGACGCTGGTGAACTGCATCGGGTCGAGGACGTCCAGGTCCAGGTGGACGTGCACGGCCGACGCGCCGTCGAGGGCCGCGAGCGCCTGCTCGACCGGTGCGTCGATGGGGAGGACGGGGATGGCGTGCTGGTCGATCCAGCGCTGCTCCTCCGGGTCGGTGGCCCGCACGCCCAGGTAGACCAGCCGGTCGGGGGCGTCGGCCAGCGCGGTGCGGGCGACCATCCCGTGGACGGCGCCGGACGGTGAGCTGATCACGGTGTTGGCGTCGGCGTGGGCGTCCAGCCACAGCACCCGCACGCCGGGGTCGGCCACGGACCGCTGGAGTGCGGCGAGGTCGGCCGAGCAGTCCCCTCCCACGATCCGGATCGGCGCCTCTGGCGGCAGCTCGGCCAGCGTCGCCGCCAGGACGCTCCGGGTGGCCTCCACCGCCGCACCGCCACGCGGCAGGTCGGGGACGGCCAGCGACTCGTGGTCACCACCCAGCGCCTCCAGCACCATCTGCGTCCCCGCCCCGATCCGGTCGGCGTCGGCGACGGAGGAGCCCTGCCACAGCGGCACGGCGATGGTCAGGGGTGGCGCGGACTCAGGGGTGGTGGACACCCCACCACGCTAGTGCGAGCCGGCGAAACGGCGCTGCAGCGCCCGGCCGGTGGTCAGCAGCGAGGTGGGCGCGACGATGCGGGCGGCGTCCAGCAGCAGCCCGGCGGGCGGGGCCAGCCGGCGCGGGCGGTCGACCATGGCGCTGGCCAGCATGTTGGCCGCCTGCTCGGCCGTCAGGGCCGGGGCGCCGTCGTAGCTGGCCGTCGGGGCGATCATCTCGGTCCGCACCAGCGGCAGGTAGGCGGACGTGACCCGGATCCCCTCCTCCACCAGCTCGGCGGCCACCGACCGGCTGTAGGCGTCCAGCGCCGCCTTGCTGCCCAGGTAGGCCGCGAACCTGGGCGGGGTCGCGAGCACCCCCAGGGTCAGGCAGTTGACGATGTGCCCGTCCCTCGCCTGCAGCATCCCGGGCAGGACCCGGTGCATCAGCCGGACCGGCGCCAGGTAGTTCAGCTGCACGGTCCGCTCGACGTCGTGGAACCGGTCGAAGGAGTCCGTCACCCGCCGCCGGATCGACCGGGCGGCGTTGTTGACCAGCACGTCGACGTGGCCGTGCACGGCCAGCACCTCCGCCGCCGCCCGGTCCAGCGCATCCAGGTCCGACAGGTCACACGGATGCACGGTGGCGGTCCCGCCGTCGGCGCGGATCTCCTCCGCCAGGGCGGTCAGGGCGTCCTCCCGGCGGGCGATCAGGGCGAGGGTGGCCCCGGCCCGGCCGCACTGCAGTGCCAGCGCCCGGCCGATCCCCGCCGACGCCCCGGTGACCAGGACGGTCCGGCCACCGATGGCACGTCGAAGCGCCTCCTCCTGCGGTGGTCTGATGCGGGGGCCGCCCATGGTGGCGGCGAAGGCGGCGTCGGCGACGCGACTGCGGGTGCTCATGGAGGTGAGTGTCGCAGCCGTCGCCGGTCATCACGGCCCCTGCGGCGCCACGTCCGCCCGGGCGACGACGGCGCCGCTGACCGCAACCGTGCCGCCGTGGACGCACAGGCCCGACCGTCACTGGCGCCCCATCGTCGATGCTGCGGTCGACGCCGGTCCGGTGTCGGTCCCCGTCTGACGGCCGACCCGGGTGGTCCCGGCGGTACCGTGCAGCCATGTGCAACGGGCACGACGATCGTGGTCCATCTGTGTGGGAGGAGCGAGCCATGACGGACACCGAGGACCACTGGACCCGCGTCTGGGCCGAGGCCGAGGAGAGCCGGAC
>JBFKGB010000453.1:0-2804 GCA_041633535.1 Euzebya sp.
GACCACCGAGTACCCCGCCGCGCTCAGCTGGGCGTCGACGACCGGGCCCAGCGCTGCGGTTCCTCCCAGGACGTGCACGGTCGCGCCGTCGGCCAGGACGCGGTCCAGCTCGGTCATCGTCGCCGCGGGCACCCCGTCCGTCGTCGACAGCAGCAGCGGCCCGTCGACGGCGACGGCCAGCGGCCCGCCGGCCAGGGCGTCGGCGAAGTCCCCGGCGGTGGCCAGCACGGCGGCGCTGGCCCCACCGTCGGGGAAGGCCTGCTGCGACAGCGCCACGGCCGTCTCGATGCGGGTCGGACCGGCCAGCCGCTGGACCTCCGCCCCGCAGCCGGTGAACGTCACCGCCACCGGGTCGCCCTGGACCACGACCTCGGCGTCACACGTCACCCCGGCACGGCGTGCGTCGATGGTGACCGTCGAGAGGTTGGTCGCGGTGATCTCCAGGCGGTCCGCCACCGGCTCGACCGTCGGGTCCTCGCGGGTGACGTCCCGGCGGGCGAAGTGCATCGCCTGGTTCTGCCCACCCGGCAGCACGCCGCTCCCCGGCGCCACGGTCACGGGTCCCGGACGGGACACGCCGAACGCGGCCGAGTGCACCTCGATCTCGCCCGTGCCCGCCTCAGAGTCGGCCAGCTGCAGCCCCGACACCCAGTAGGCGTGGTCCGCGGTGACGTCGGTGGAGTCCTCGGAGGGGTCCAGCACGTAGCGCACCGTCGCCGGGTCCCGGTCGACCGTGCGGTCGCCCAGGAACTCCGCCCCCGGGGTGTACTCGTCGTTGCCGGCCAGGCTCAGGTGGTCAGCGGTGGTGAACAGGTCGTGGGTGTGGGCGATCTCGGCGTCGACCAGCCCGGCGTGGGCGGCCTCGGACGTGGCGATGTTGACCAGCTCGTCCTCGGCGGCGTTCCACGACAGGAACGGCACGTTGACCATCGAGCGCAGCTGGTCCTCGACGCTGCCGGGCCCGGCCACGACGCTGAACCCCGCGGCGAACAGGTCGGGGTAGCGGGCGATCAGCCGGTAGGTCCCGAACCCGCCCATGGAGTAGCCCGACGCCGCCACCATGTCGGCGTCGACCGGGTACTGGCGGGCGACGTCGGCCCACGCCTCGAACGTGGCCGCCTCGGGGATGCCGGCGTAGAAGCCGTCGGGGCTGCGCGCCTCGGGGGTCAGGACGATGTGGCCCTGCCCGCGCTGGCCCAGCTGGACCTGGTTTGCCGTGCCCAGGTACTGGTTGTAGTTGGCCGACAGCGAGTGCATCAGCAGCGTGAGCCCCCACCCCTCGGCCGGCGGGGTGCCCTCCGGCACGTAGAGGGCGTAGGGCTGCAGCTGGCCGACGTAGCGGCCCTGGCAGGCGGTGCCCGGCTCGGTCGGCGTGGCCGACAGCGCGAAGCAGATCTTGGAGGGGTCCATGCCCTGCCCGAAGACGTAGCGGCTGGCGTGGATGCGGTTCATCGGTCCACTGGTCGGGATGGTCGACTCATCCGTCACCCCGTCGACCAGCTTCGCGAAGTCCACCATGGTGGAGAACGGCGACAGGTCGCCCTGGGTCAGCTGCAGCGACTGCTGCCGGTCGCGCCACCAGGGCGCCAGGGCACGGGCCCCCGCGGCGGTGTCGGCCATGGTGACGCCGGCCAGCTGGGGCGTGGGCTCCTGCAGGCGGGGGCCGACGTTGACCAGGGCGCTGGTGAACCCCTGGGTGCCGCCGCCGGGGGTGTCGGCGTCGGCGAAGCCGGGCTGCGCGGCCAGGTAGGTCCCGTTCTCGACATCCCACAGGCCGACGCCGGCGGTGACCGGGACCGCCTCGCGGCCCGGGTTCCACGCGGCGTGGGGGATGCGCAGGTCCAGCTGGCGGCGCTGCAGGTCGACGGTCACGGTCGCGCCCGCCAGCACCGTCCCGGTCGCGGCGTCGACCAGCTCGGCGGTGGAGCCGTGGGTGGTCAGGAACACCTCGGCAGGGGAGGAGGCGCCGGCCCCGTGCGGCCACTCGTGCTCGCCGGTGTCGCCAAGCGCGATCGTCACGCCGACCAGCTCCGGATCCACCATGGTGTTCAGCGTCACGCGCAGCGCTGTGGCGTCGTCCAGTGCGGTGATGCGCAGCTCGACCAGGTCGGCGGCGTTGTGGCGGTACCGCTCGTCGAGGGGGTAGGTGAACGTCCCACCGCGGGGGGAGTACAGGTTGCTGGAGGTGCCGTACGGCTCGTTGCGATCGATCACGCCGGTGGCGCCGTGGTCGTCGAACAGGAAGTCCTGGTACAGCCACTCCCCGGACCGGTAGGCCACCGTGCCCGACACCAGGATCGGTTCGGCCTGCCACACGCCGGTGTTCTCCAGCTGCGGCGCACGGGCCGGCGGCAGGTACAGCGCGTCGGGTCCGGGCCGGTGCCCGCTGTCCACGACGGGCAGGCCCTGCGCCGCGGCAGGGGTGGCCGGGGTGGCCGTGATGGTCAGGCCGGCCAGCAGCAGGGCGAGGATGAGCAGCACGGTGAGCCGCCGTGACGGGGGCGCGATGGGGTCCATGCCGTGGGGTTCTTCGTCGCCAGCCCGGGCACCTGCCTCGGCAGGCGCGGTCCCGGTCATCACACGGCCCGTTGTGCGTTTCAGAGGCCCGGTCAGGCCCAGGTGGTTCTGGCTCCCTGGGGCATAGGCGTAGTGGTGGGTACGGATCTGCCCCAGGGTGTGTGCGGGGCGGGCGGTGGTGCGGCGTCGGCGGTCCGGGGAGGTCGCGGCGGTGCATGGGGGTCGGCGTCCCTGGGGCGTGTGCGTAGTGGTGGGTACTGATTAGCCCCATGGGGCGGAGGGGGTCC